>CAIWXH010000068.1 GCA_903916565.1 uncultured Oscillochloris sp.
CCCTTGTGGGCGCCCACGAGGGGCGCCCACGAGGGGCGCCCGTACGTTGCTCTCTGGCGAATGAGCGCACGGGCCGCAACCCAACTCACGCCGCCGCAGGCTCCTCCTCGCGGCGAAACTGGCTCATATAGAGCGCGTGGTACGCCCCACGCAGCGTCAATAGCTCGTCGTGGGTGCCGCGCTCGATGATCTGCCCGTCCTTCACCATCAGCACTTGGTCGGCGTTGCGGATCGTGCTGAGCCGGTGGGCGATCACAAAGCTGGTGCGCCCCGTCAGCAGTTGGTCAAAGGCGGCTTGGATGAGCCGCTCGGTGCGCGTGTCCACGCTGCTCGTCGCTTCGTCGAGGATGAGGATGCGCGGGCTTGCCAGCGCCGCCCGCGCAATCGCGATCAGTTGGCGCTGGCCCTGACTGAGGCCGGCGCCGCGCTCGCCTAGCACCGTCTGGTAGCCTTGCGGCAGCCGCTCAATAAAGCTGTGGGCCGAGGCGAGCTTGGCGGCGGCGATCACCTCGTCGTCGCTGGCCTCGATGCGCCCGTAGCGAATGTTGCTCAGCACCGTGTCCGAGAAGAGGAACGAGTCTTGCAGCACAATGCCAATCTGCTGCCGCAGACTGGCCTGGCTCACGCCACGCACATCGTGGCCGTCAATCTTCACGCTGCCGCCGGTGACATTGTAGAAGCGCGGAATGAGGTTGATGATGGTCGTTTTGCCCGCGCCCGTCGGGCCGACAATCGCCACCGTCTGCCCCGGTTCGGCGGTGAAGCTGACGCCACGCAGCACCGGCTCGCCGACCTTGTATTCGGCAGAAACATTGTCGAACACCACGCGGCCTTTGATGGGCGGCAACACCTGCGCGTTGGGCGCATCAACGATTTCGGGCGTCAGGTCGAGCAGACCAAAGATGCGCTCGCCGCCAGCGACGGCGCTCTGGAGGTTTGTCCACAGCACGGCGATCTGCTGAATGGGCTGGTTGAAGCGCTGCACATATTGAATGAAGGCGAAGACCGTCCCAAGCGAGATCACGGCGGTGCCGAGCAGCGGTGCGCCACGCAGCGCGCTGATGGCACCGATGACGACGACCAGCGCAATCGCGACGTAGCCCAGCGCCTCAAGCACCGGGTTGAGCGCACTGGTGAAGCTGGCGGCGCGCACGTTCGCGTCACGGTTGGCGGCGTTAGCCCGCCGAAACTGCTCGATGCTCTCGTCCTCACGGTTGAACGCCTGCACCTCGCGCACCCCGGCGATGCTCTCTTGCAGCCCCGCATTGACGCTGCCCATCTCTTGGCGGCTCTTGCGGAAAGCCCGGCGGGCCTGACCAGAGAAATAGACGGTCGCGAAGGCCATAAAGGGCACCACGCTCAGGCTGACCAGCGCGTAGGGCCAGTTCGTGGTCAGCATCAGACCGCCGGTGATCAGCAGTTGCAAAATCCCGCTGACCACGCTCAACAGCGCAAAGCCGAGCGCCTGCTGAATCGTGTCGGTGTCGCTGGTGATGCGGCTCATCACATTGCCAGCCTCATTCTGCGCGTAATAGCTCATCGACAGCCGGTGGATCTGCGCGAAGGTATCCTCGCGGATGCGGCGCAGGGCGTGCTGGCCCGCCCAGTTCATCGAGAAAAAGGCCATGCCCTGGAGGATCGAGCCGCCCATAAACAGCCCGACCAGCACCAGCACCAGCTTGCCCAGGCCCGCGAGGCGTGCATCTTGGTTGCCAACAACCGCCACGGGGTCGTACCAGCACGCCGTCGCGTGCGGCAGCAGATAACAGTCAACCGCTTGCCCGATAAACGGGGCCGTCGCGACCTGCATACTCGTCGCGACGGTGATCAGCAGACCCGTCAGAGCCAGCGCGTACCACCACGGGCGAAAGTAGCTCCAGAAACGCAGCAGCGTCGCCGCAGCATTTTTCGGCTTCTCGGTCTCGGTATTCAACATACGGCCAGGGCCGCCGTGACCGCCACCTCCCATCATCATGGGCGGGCCTCCTCTTGCGCTTTGCTGGACGCCGCATCGTCAACGAGTTGCGACGAGTAGATTTCACAGTAGATCGGGCTGCTCTCAAGCAGCTCGGCGTGCGTGCCGGATGCGGCGATGCGGCCTTGATCCAGCACCAGAATCATATCGGCGCTCTGCACGGTGCTGATGCGCTGGGCGATCACAAAGCTGGTGCGCCCGTGCATCAGCCGGTCGAGCGCCTGCTGAATGTTGACCTCGGTCTGCACATCAACGCTGCTGGTCGAGTCGTCGAGGATGAGCAGGCGCGGGTTGAGCAGCAGCGCACGAGCAATCGCCACCCGCTGCTTCTGCCCGCCCGACAGGGTGACGCCGCGCTCGCCCACGCGAGTGTTGTAGCCATCGGGGAAGCCCTCGGCGAAATCGTGGACGGCGGCAGCCTTGGCGGCGGCGATCACCTCGGCGTCGCTGGCGTCGGGACGCCCAAAGGCGATGTTGTCGCGGATCGTCCCGCTGAAGAGGTTGGTTTCTTGCAGCACCAGGCCGATCTGCGAACGCAGGCTGTCAATCATCACCTCGCGCACGTCCTGGCCGTCAATCAGCACCGCGCCCTGGCTGACATCGTAGAAGCGCGGCAGCAGATTGATGATGCTGGTCTTGCCGCTGCCCGTCGCACCGAGCAGCGCCACGGTCTGCCCCGGTTCAACCACGAAGCTAACGCCCTGCAACACCGGGTCACCGTTGAGATAGCGGAAGGTGACGTCGCGGAACTCGACCCGCCCGGTGATCGGCGGCAGCGTGCGGGCGTCGGGCTGGTCAGTGATTTCACTTTTGGCGTCAAGCAACTCGAAAATGCGCCCCGCCGAGACGCTGGCCTGGGCCATCATGCTGATCACGAAGCCGAGTTGGCCGAGCGGAAAGAAGACGTAGACGAGATAGAGGCTGAACTTCTGGTAGGCGCCAAGGTCGAGCGTGCCGCCGAGGATCTGGCGCCCGCCGAAGTAGAGGATGGACGCCTGGCCGATTTGGGCCACCAGAAAGACAATCGGGAAGAGAAACGCAAAGGTGCGGTTGACCTTGATCTGTTGCTCCATCAGGGCGGTCGCGGCGGCGTCGAAGCGGCGCTCCTCGTAGGTTTCACGGGCGAACGACTTAACGACCTTGAGGCCGGCCATATTCTCTTGCAGGATCGTATTGAGCGTCGAGAGGCGCTGCTGCACCACCTTAAAGAGCGGCTGGCTAATGCGCCCAAAGAACATAAAGACCACCAGCGCGACGGGCAGCAGCGGCAGCACCACCAGCGTCAGTTGGAAATTGGTGAAGGCGAGGACGGTCATGGCGCCGATGAGCAGCAAGAGCGACTGCGCGGCCATCAGCAGGCCCTGGGCGATAAAGCCGCGCAGGCGCTCAACATCATCGGTGGCGCGGATCATCAACTGGCCGGTCTGGTTCTGGTCGTAATAGCTGAACGAGAGGCGCTGGATCTTGGTGAAGATCGCATTCCGCAGATCGAAGGCCAAACCCTGCGAGGTCGTCTCGGAAAAAAACGCCTGCAGGAACGAGAAGACCCCACGCAGCGCCGCGAAGAGCAGAATCAGCGCGGCGGCGTTGAGGATCAGCCCCTCAGCGACGGCGCGGTCGCCGAGGGACGTGCCAGCCTGCGTCACCGCATCGATCATGTTTTGCACAAGGATCGGCACGGCGAGCTGGGCCAGCGTGGCGACGAGCAGGGCGCTGTAGGTGATGGTGGCGCTCCGCTTGTGGCCGCCGAGGTAGCGGATGGCGCGGCCAAGCGCGCCGGGGTTCGCGGGTGGGCTGCCGGGCGGGCCGCCACGGCGAGTCATCGGTGCCTGCACAAAAGGTGCCTTTCATGGAATTATCAAGTTGCGTTATTATCTAGGGCGGGCGTCGTCGCCCGCTCAAGCAAATCAAGTAAGGTGCGCTGCTCGTCAGGGCGCAGGCGCGCGAGGAGCTGTTGCATGCGTTGGAGTTGCTCCTCGTGCAGTTCGCAGTGTAAACTACGGCCCGCCTCGGTAAGGTCGAGCAGAACCACTCGGCTATCGGCGGCGTGGATGTGACGGTTGACAAGCCCCGTCTCGACGAGGCGCCTTGTCAGTGCGGTGAGCGAGGGCGGCTTAATGCAGAGTTGGTCGGCGAGGGCTTTCATCGGCAGACTGTGGGCAGCAGCGAGCGTGCGTAACACGCGCAGGTGCGAAAGCGAGAGGTCGAGCGCGTGCAGCCGGGTGAAGGCTGGGCCGGGGCGGTGCGGGCGCAACCGCTCGGTCAGGCGCAAAAGCCGCTCGGCGTTGGTCTGGTCGGCGTCCATAGCCCTCAGTTAGTTAGATGAACTAAACATCTACCTGGATCGTACCAGCCTTGCATGGTCGTGTCAAGGGTGCAGCGCAAAGATATGGCGCAAAAGCACGAAACGTTGTAGTATCTACGCAGCGTGCGGCGCAAACCAGTGGCCGGGCGTGGGCCTGGCGCTAGAGGAGTTAGGTACGGCCATGAGCAACACCGACGATTTTCGCGGCCTGACCTTTATGAACAAGATTGGCCACCTGTACTACCTCTCGCTTGAGGAAGTGATGGGCGCCAACGGGGTCAAAGCTGTCTTACGTCTCGCTAATCTTCCCGACTACCTTGAGGCCTATCCTCCCAGTGACTTTAAGCGGGGCTACCATTTTGAGGCCCAGGCGGCCACCTCGCAAGCTTTGCACACGATGTATGGCCCTCGCGGCGCCCGTGGCCTCGAGATGCGCGCTGGCCGGGTTGCCTTCAACCTGGGCCTGCGCGAGTTCGGCCCCCTGCTGAGCGTCTCGGACCTGGCGATGAAGCTCATGCCTCCGGCGATGAAGCTCAAGATCATTCTGAACGCCGTGACGCAGGTCTTCGACCGCTTCACCGACCTCAAGCCGCATATCAAGGAGGAGAAGGGCCAGTTCATCTACCATATCACGCAGTGCTCGAATTGCATTGCCCGTGAGCCGGCCCCCAACTTTTTCCTGGCCCGTGGCATCCTTGAAGAGTCGGCCGCCTGGGCGAGCGGCGGCAAGCGCTTTGTCGTCGAGCAGACCTGCTGTATGGGTCAAGGCTCCGAGACGTGCAGCTTCAACATCGGTAAGGAACCCATTAGCTAGTTCGTACGCTGCTCATTCCCCAGGGGGCCCGGCGCAGTGACGCGCCAGGCCCTTTTTGATTCCCCGCTGTTCACCTCGCCATGGCCTGTGCAAGTGTAGTGCAATCCCGTACACGATCTTCGATAGTGCAGCGCATGTGGGGCCTGAAAACGCAAACTAGTCAGGTGCGGTTCTCAGACATCGGCACGCGCTAACACCAGCAGTAACCGCGCCTGATGGGCCGTGAGCTTACTTATTTTGCCAACATCAACATAGTGATACAGGGTGTGACATTTGATTAATAAAAGGAGGTCTCCTGTGAGTTATTTGTGCAATCAATTACAATTAATTATGATGCAACTATGTAGGCTGCATGTGAACGTGCCGTTATTATGCGGATAACAATTCATTTATTTGGGGTATATACGGACTTTGCACGGTAATCTTCAAGTAAATGCATAGATATAGCATATTCCATCTTGCCAAATCATGTACTACAATAGCGAAATCCCCGCTCTTACCTCCATACCTGCACCGTAGTAGCCTAGCGTCTCTCCGCATCCTTGGCAGCGTGAACACGTGCATCTTGCACAGCCTTGCTTCGCTATGCCACGCGAAACGTCGAAGGGTGAATGCCCCATGCGACAGCTTGCTCGTGCCCTGCTCAACCTCAGCGGTGGTATGGCCCTGGTCGTCCTTGCCGCGTGCGCGACCGGCCCGGTTGCCGGTGGGGCGAACGCGCCCGCAGCCATGACCACGGCCCCGACCCCGCTCTCCTCGTCCGTCGCGGTGACCGCCGGGCCGCTGCTTGCCCAGGTGGCCCCGAACCTCGGCGCCCCTGGTGCCGTCGCGACGGATGTATGGCAACTCAGCGACCTCCGCATCCTCGCCCCTGCCACAGTCTCTGCGCTGCCTGATGGCACCCTGGCCGGTAACTATGTGCTTGTCGGTGCCGCTACGGCTGCCGCGAGCACACTCGTCAAGGAGGGAGAGTTCCAGCTTATCCTCAGCGCCTTTTGGCCGAACAAAGACTTGCCAGGTCAGCCCACGGGCACGTGGTATGTCAACGGCAATTGGACGATCACCGACCCGATGGTGCCGACCCCGGTGGGTCGGCAGCGTCAGCCGCCCGGCGTTGTCGCGGGCGTACTGGTGACGACCCTCGACAACGACCCGACGAAGCCTGGCTCCGCGCTCACGCTCCCCATTACGCTGCCCCTCTCACGCGTGAATAGCGTCTGGAGCAAAGGCAAGGGTACGCTTAGCCTTGATCCTGATCGCGGCGGGGGGACGCTTACGCTCGTCCTTGAGCAACGGGCACGCTAGAGACAGCCGCACTCATTGGGGGGAAGAGAACCTATGCCTCGTTTACGTAGTCTGTTTGCAGGCATGCTGCCGGTACGCTTGCTGCTCGTCGTCACTGGTCTGGTGCTTTTTGGGGTCGGCGTCGCCTATGCCGCCATCCCCAGTACGCGCCGTGGCCCGGTCAACACCACCGCGCCAAATCCTGGCACGCAGCAGCAAGAGCTATCGAACATCACGTTTCCGTTTCCGTTCAACGTGTTTGAGTTTCCTGTGACCTGTGGCGCGTGCCACAGCGGCACGATTGATCAGCAGGTCGGCCACTACGGCAACTGGGCCGGCTCGAATATGGCGAGCGCGGCCCGCGACCCGATCTTCCGCGCCAACGCGATCCTTGTGAACGATACGGTGCGTGGCCTCACTGGTACCGACGGCGCGGCCAATGTCTGCTTCCGCTGCCACAGCCCCAATGGCTGGCTCTCGGGGCGCTTCGACCCCAAACTGGCGGGCAACCCCGACGGTAGCAACATGATCCACTCGGTCCTCGCCTCGACCGACGACGAGGGCGTGATGTGCGAGACCTGCCACCGCGCAATGGGCGGCGTCGAGATGAAGGACATTAAGGGTCTCCAGCAGGGCGTCAACGGTGTCACTGTTGATGCGGCCACCATCAAGGCGTTCACCGAGACGTTGGCCCTGGACCCGGCCTTTAATCTGATGTCGGGCCTGACCGACTGGCCCCACGCGGGCAACCCGTCCCTGGCTGGGCCGCTGGCGGGCAACCCGCTGGGCGACGCCACGCTTCAGTTCAACGACGGCATGACCTACGGCGGCAAGTACGATGGCTCGGTCGATGTCTACTTCAGCGATGTGCCGCTTCAGGAGGTGAATCCTGATGGTACGCCGAAGGTTGATGTCAACCACAAGCCGGTCTACAGCTACACGGGCCAGACCTACGGCATCTACCCGCCTGACTACAGCGGCAACAAGGTTGCGCCGCCCGCAGGGATGCCGCGATTCAACAGCCTCGGCCAAGAGATTGTCTACAACGCCGATGGCTCGGTCGCGGTGCATTTCGAGGTGCCCAAGAATAACCTCACCCCGACCCAGGTGCTCTCGCAGTCACTTTCGATTGAGCACCCGACCTACAAGAACGACTTCATTCGCTCGTCCGAGTTTTGCGGCGCATGTCACGACCTGACGGTGCCGGTGCTGAACCACGGCATGCCCGAGCAGCGCACCTACACCGAGTGGAAGTACAGCAGCTTCGGCACCAAGAACCAGACCTGTCAGAGCTGCCACACCAGCACGCTCAAGCACGAGTACGCGGACGGCACCTCGGTTGGGCTGAACGCCGACCCGACGCTGGTGGGCTTTGCGCCCTACGGCAAAGACCGCAACCCCAACGGTGGCACCGCAGTGCATAAGCTCGCTGGGGCCAACCGCGACCTCCCAGCGATCATGAAGATCCTCTACCCGGAGGTTGACCTAGAGATCATCGGTGCGCCCACGGGCCGCGACACGCGGCTCTTCCCTGGCCTGATGTCGGATCGCAGCCAGAGCTACGACCGCACGATCAACAACACCGAAATCCAGATGCGGGACGCGCTGGATGTGCAGATCGTTCAGAAGGTGGTTGCAACCGACGGCACCATTTCCTACGTCCCTGGCGGCGCTCCGACCTACAACACGGCCACCGGCAAATGGGAAGTGCAGGTCAAGGTCGAGAACACCTCGGGCCACCGCATCCCGACCGGCTACCCCGACGGACGCCGCTTCTGGGTCAGCCTAACCGTCACCGACACGACCAAGGCCCCGGTCATGGTCTACCAGTCGGGTGTGTACGATCAGGCCAACGCCGAACTGAAGACCGACGCCAAGACCGCGTTCACCCGCGCACTGACGAACAACATTGACAGCCGCAGCAACGCGGTGATGGTCTACGAGAAGGTGACCGCCACATGCGATACTGGCGTGACCACCAACTGCGAGATCTCGCCGAACCTGTTGAACGGGACGGTCGTGTTTGACAACCGCATCCCGCCCGCAGGCTACAGCAAAGCCGACTACTTCGCCGCCGGGACGAAGTTCTACAGCTACGAACCTATCCCTGGCAGCACGACCCTGATCAACCAGGTTGAAACCCCGGAGCGCTACGCCGACGGTCAGAACTACGACATCGTCACCTACAGCTTCGATGCGCCGCCGACCGCGCAGCTTAGCGCCCGCGCCGAGGTGTACTGGCAGACGCACACCAAGGACTTTATCGAGCATCTGCGGACGAATGACACCTCTGCGGTGCGCCCCGAAGGCCCGCCCAGCATCTACGCCGCGAACTACCCGCTGGTGCCGACCTACCTGAGCGACACGGTGAGTGCCTACCTCGCCGCCAAACCCTTTAACAACGCCACGAGTTTCAGCGCCCTGAAGGCGCTGGACGGCACGCCGCTGAATGACAACTGGGGCGGCATCGCCTACGCGGGCTGGCTGCTTACGGGTATGGGTGCGCCCTATCAGGTTGACGCCGCCGACACCACCCAGACCGCCGCGCCTGCCACGACACCGACCCTCACGGCGACCACGGTTGACGCCTACGCGATTAAGCTTGACTGGAACCGTGTGCCCGACGCCGACGGCTACTATGTCTGGATCCGCTACGGACTGGACACCAGCACCACCAACGGCGACGTGGGTGTCACCGCCTCGTGGGACCGGCTGGCGGTGGTCTACCCGCAGGACGCGACCAGCGCTCTGACCTTCACCAATGATGGCCTCAACGTCGGCAAGTCGTATCAGTACCGCATCGAGGCATTCAACAGCAAGGGATCGACGACCTCCAACATCGCGCTGGCGAAGACCGCCTGGGATCTGCCCCTGACCCCGGCAGACCCGGTGAAGATCGCCGACGTGACTGCGACCTCGGTCACCCTCTCGTGGGTGGATCAAGCCGACAACGAGACGCATTTTGGGATCCAACGCCAGACTGTGCTGCCGAACGGGAATACCACCGTCTTTACCGATGTCGCCATCATTGCTAGCCAGACGATCACTGCCCCGAACACGTTCGGCGGCAACTCTTGGACTGACCCTAGTGTGACGCCTAACACAACCTACAACTATCGGGTTTTCGCCCGAAACAGCGCGGGCGACTCGACTCCGACGCTGCCCGTTGGGGTGACGACCCTTGTGGAAACCCCGGTAATCCCGGCCCCGATTGGCGCGCCGGTGTTGAGCCTGACCCAGAACACGGCGACCTCGGTGCTCTTGAACTGGACGAAGAACACGACGGGCCAGACCACCTTCCAGGTCAACATCACCAGAACGCCGCCCGCCAATACCGGGCAGCCCATTGTTGAGAAGTGGAACCGTAGCGGCTCCAGCTACAGCTACAACGTCGGTGGCCTCATACCGGGGTGGACCTACACCTTTAGCGTTGTGCCCTTTAACAAGACCGTGGCGGGCACGGCCTCGGAGGCACTCCCCTTCGCGCTACCCACATCAACTCCGACGACGCCCGCTGGCTTAACGGCGACGTGGGATGCGGCCTCAGGGGGGATTAAGCTGAACTGGGCCGCGTCCGTCAGTGGGATCACGGCGGGCACGAACAACGGCTACACCATCGAGCGCAGCACAGACGGTACGACGTGGAATACGCTGCCCATCGGCGGAGCGGCGGCTCCCGCGACCGTGTCGGGCACGGCGACGAGCGCACCGGCGACGACCTATACGGACAACGCCGCTCTTGTCGCGAACACGACCCACTCCTACCGCATCAAAGCCGTCAACACGCTTGGCGTGAGTCCCGTCTCAGACCCACCCGCCACCGCGCTGACGCCACCAAGTGCGCCAACGGTGAATGCCACGCTTGTGAACGGGCGGATTGACCTGAGCCTGAGCTATACCGGCGGCGGTGACGGCACGATCACTGGGTACACGATCCAGCGGAACATCGGCAACGCTGGGTGGACCACGCCCACGACGATCACATGCACTGCACTGCCCGCTCCCCCGGCGACGAATAGCACCTGCACCGACAGCCCGCTTACGTCGAACACGACCTATGTCTATCAAGTCAGTGCCACCAACAATGCAGGTTCCGGGGCGGCCTTCACGGTGCCAACGCTGACCATACCAGCGCTGCCGGGTGTGCCACGTACGCTAACGACCCCGTTGGTGCTATGGACGCAGGTGACCATCCAGTGGCAGGCTCCACGCACTGGTGGTGTGCCCACCGGCTATGTGATCGAGCGTAGCACGGACGCTAACGCTATCTCGTGGCCGCAAATCGCGACAGTCATCGCGCCAGCCACGACGACGACGCCGATCACCTACACTGACAACAGCGTTGTGGCGGGTGCCAGCTACTACTACCGCGTTAGCGCCACCAACGCGGCGGGTAGCGGCATAGCCTTGAGAGGGGCTAGGGTCTCGGTGCCGCTGCTGCCGCCCGCACCCACGAACTTCACCGTGAACAGGGGCGCTAAAGGCTCAAACCTGCTCACCATCACCTGGCGGTACACGAACGGCGCGCAGACGGGCTTCACCCTGGAGCGCTGTCCAACAAATTGCGCGAACGTCAACGCCACATGGACGCCGATCACCACGCCCCCCACCACAGCCGTCGTCTCGACGACGGTCACGCAGTACACCGTGGTTGACACCGGCCTGACCCCTGGTACGACCTACTTCTACCGGGTCAAGGCCAACTACCTCACCATCCCCCCGCCGCCCTGGACTACGGCAAGCGCCCAGGCGCGCTAAGTAACGCACGAACGGATCCAGCGGCGGTCACCCATTGGGTGACCGCCGCTGTGTCGTTGGAGTGTGCATGGCGGGTGCAACGTCGTGCGACGGCCCCTCGCCCGGTGGCTGAAGCCACGGGCTACGGGGCGCGAAGACCGCCTGCGCGGCCTCGTGAAGCCTGCCTTCGCAGGCTTCGCAAGGATCTAGCCGGAGACTTCAGTCCTCCGGCTGCACGAGCCGGATGGGATTGCCTTTCTTCGTATATTCGAAAGCTCTTCGTCTACGGCTTGGTTCTCGGGTTATCTGATGACCAATGGCGCAAACACGCTGGGCAATAACGGCAAGTTGCCGTCCCGCTGCAAGGTAACGTTAAGCACCCCTTCCGCGCTCACCCGATATGTCCCTGCAACGGCGGGCGTCAGCACCACGGTCTGCACATTGTTCAGCAGCGTGGTCGTCACGTTGTAGTGCGCGTTGGGTACAAGGTCGAAGATGAGGTTCAACGTGGTGGCCGTCGGCTGATAGGTGTAGGTCATGACGCCCGTTGGCGCACTACCATCGAGCGCGGACGAAAAAAGCACGACCCGATTGAGTGCCGGGTCGGCGATGTGCGCCCCCGCCAAACCAGTACCGTTAATCAGTGTGGTGGCGGGCATCGCCAGCGTCGTGCTGATCGTCGGGTAGAGGACGGTCAAAAAGTTATGGTCGAGCGCGGTGTCCGCCGGTTCAAGCTCTAGACGCCACTCGCCATAGGGGAGCGTGTCATAGCTGGTGACG
>CAIWXH010000069.1 GCA_903916565.1 uncultured Oscillochloris sp.
GCAGCACGCCGACGAGCGTCAGCACGCTGACGCTGGCGAACACCGGCAGCGACCCGGTGACGGCCACGACGCCGCTCACGGTGACCGGCCCGCTGAACGTGAACGACGGCACCTTCACGCCAGCCGACGGCTCGCACTTTGCCAGCGTAACCATTGCGGCGGGCGCAACGCTGGACGGGTCGGCGGGCACGCTGCACGTGAGCGGCGACTGGACAAACGACGGCACGTTCACGCCAGGGGCGGGCGCGGTGGTGTTTGACGGGAATGTCGCCCAAAGCATCGGCGGCACGACGCCCGCGCTCTTCACCAATCTGGCAATCGCCAACACCGGCAGCGCCCCGGTGACGAGCAGCGCAGCGCTGACGGTGACGAACGGGCTGCGCGTCAGCGATGGCACGTTTGCGCCAGCCGACGGCTCGCGCTTCGGTGACGTGAGCATCGCGGCGGGCGCAACGCTCGACGGCACGGCGGGCACGTTGCATGTGGGCGGCAACTGGACAAACGACGGCACCTTCACGCCAGGGGCGGGCGCGGTCATTTTTGACGGGAATGCGGCCCAAAGCATCGGTGGTACAACGCCCGCACTGTTCACCAATTTGGAAATCGCCAACACCGGCAGCGACCCGGTCACGGCGACCATCCCAATGACTGTGACCGGCCCGCTCAAGGTGAGCGACGGCACCTTTGCCCCAGCCGACGGCTCGCGCTTCGGTGACGTGCGTATTGCGACCGGCGCGACGTTGGACGGCGCGGCGGGCACGCTGAACGTGAGCGGCGACTGGACAAACGACGGCGCGTTCACGCCAGGGGCGGGCGCGGTGGTGTTTGACGGGACGACGGCGCAGGCCATCGGTGGCAGCACGCCGACGAGCTTCAACGCGCTGACGCTGGCGAACACCGGCAGCGACCCAGTGACGGCAACCACGCCCATGAGCGTGAGCGGCCCGCTGAACGTGAGCGACGGCACCTTCATGCCAGCCGACGGCTCGCACTTTGCCAGCGTAACCATTGCGGCGGGCGCAACGCTGGACGGGTCGGCGGGCACGCTGCACGTGGGCGGCGACTGGACAAACGACGGCGCGTTCACACCAGGGGCGGGCGCGGTGGTCTTTGACGGGAATGCCGCCCAAAGCATCGGTGGCAGCACGCCCACGACGTTCTACGATCTGGCAAGCGCCAACACCGGCAGCGACCCGGTGACGGCGAACCCGGCGCTGACGGTGACGAACGGGCTGCGCGTCAGCGACGGCATCTTCACGCCAGCGAGCGGCTCGCACTTCAACACCGTGGCCGTCGCGCTTGACGGTGCGCTCACCCTGCCCATCGGCGGTGGGATTAGCGTGGACGGCGCGCTGACCAACGCAGGGACAAGCAACGCCCGTGCGCTGGCCGTGACCCTGGCCGGGGCGGGCAGCGGCGTGGTGCAGATCGCGCCAGTCGGGACGAACTTTGCGGCGGGCACGGTGATCACGCTCACGGCGGAGCTGGGGCGGCACGGGCGCTTCGTCGGCTGGGGCGGGGCGCTGGCCGGGGCGACTAGCCCGGTGACACTGACGCTGGACGCCGACACGGCCATCACCGCCACCTTTGATCTGAACCAGATCATCGCGGTGTTGGGCAACGGCCAGGTGATCACCAGCGGGGCCACGCTGCCCACGCTGGCGAACGGCACCGACTTTGGCCAGACGCTGAACGGCGGCGCGGCGCTGCCCCACAGCTTCACCATCAGCAACAGCGGCGGCCTCGCCCTGCACCTGACGGGGACTCCGACCATCGTGCTGAGCGGCCCGGCGGCGGGCGACTTTTCCGTCGTGAGCGTGCCGACGACGACGGTGGCGATCAGCGGAACGACGAGCTTCCAACTGCGCTTCAAGTCGACCGCCGTGGGCCTGCGCGTCGCCACGCTCACCATCCAGAGTGACGACCCTGAGACGCCAAGCTACAGCTTCACGGTGCAGGGCGTGGGCATGCGCTCGGAGGGGGCCAACATCGCCATGAGCTTCACCCAGAATCGGGGGCTGGTGATCAACCGGCTGCTGACGATGACGGTCACGTTGCAGAACCAAGGCCCCGGCAACGCGGGCGGCACCCGCGTGCTAATCCCGCGCCCGACCAGCGGGGTGACGAGCTTCACCTGGCAGTGCCAGGCCGTCAACGGGGCGGTCTGCCCAGCGCCGAGTGGCGCGCTCACCACGTTCGGGCGCACCAGCACCCTGCCGGGGCTTGACCAGACCATCGCGGTCTTCCCCATCGGCGGCAAGCTCACCTACACGGTGCTAATGAACCTGACGGAAGTGCTGACCTCGGTGAACACGCAGATTGTGGTGGAGACACCAGAAGGGGTGAAAAACCTGAACCCGGTGAACACGCTGGCGCTTGGCAGCTACATCCAGCTTTTGCCGATGATGTATCGGTAGGCGCAACGGCTGGCCCGTACGCACAGACCGGCCCCGCTCACAAACCCGTGAGCGGGGCCGCTGGTTGCATTCGGCCTGACCCCTGACCCCTGAAATCTTACGCGCCCCCGATGCCCAGGCGTGGCGCCTCGACGCGCAGGGCGGCGATTACCTCGCTAATCAGTTCATCAAGCGGCATGGCGAGTACCTCGGCGCCGTGGTGCATGCCCTCGCGGCTCACCTTAGCCGCGAAGGTCTTATCCTTGAGCTTCTTCTTCACCGACGCAACCTCGACGCTGGCGATGTTTTTGTCGGGGCGCACCAGCGCCACCGCAGTCACAAAGCCGCTCAGTTCGTCCACCGCGTAGAGCGTGCGCTCCAGCGGGCTTTCAGGCAGAATGCCGCTGTAGTCGGCGTGGCTCAGGATGGCGCGCACCACCTCGGCGCCCCAGCCCTGCGCGCGCACGTGGGCCACCCCGTAGAAGGGGTGACCGGGCAGCGTGGCGGGCACCGGCTCGTCGGCGATCAGCGCGTGCGAGAGCGCCGTCGTCGCGGCGCTTGCGGCGGGCATCGAGGGGTAGCGCTCGAAGTCAAGGTCGTGCAACAGGCCCACGGCACCCCACAGGTCGGCGTCGGCCCCAGCCTTCCCGGCGAAGTAGACCATGCAGGCGGCCACGGCCTCGCAATGCTTACGCAAACTCTCGGTTTTCACCCACTCGTACAGCGTTTCGCGGGCGCGCTCAGTCAGCATCGGGGGAAGCTCCTTGCTCATGCGGCGGGTGTCCGGGGCATTATACACTGGGGCGAACCGGGAAGCCCTGGCGCCCGGTGGCTGAAGGATGCTGTTGGCGAATCGCATGTGTGCGGGCTCAGGTCACCGGGAGCGGCGACATCCCGGCATGCGGAAACGCTGCGGCAAAGCGGGATGGACGGGTCTGCGCTTTCGGTCGTGCGTCAAACCAGGCAACCAGCCGGGTGAGGTTGATGGCTAGGGCCACAACGATATGCTGAAGTGCCGTTTTGACCAATCGCCGATAGCGCGCATAGCGCACATCAACGCCATGGACGCCAGGGCCTCCCGTTTGGGCGCGGTATGCGGCAGGCGAAATTGGTCGAACCGCTGCGGGTACTGGACCCTCCAGTCGCCAGGGATGGTGGCGCGGGTTCAGGCAGGCGCGTTCCAGCGCAACTGCTGCAGTGTGGCAGGTTTTGTACCACGAAGTTCACGAAGGTCACGAAGGCCGAACCGCTTGCTACTACGCTTCGTGCCTGACGAAAATCACCGCGCAACCCTATAGGAGTACATGCGAAGCCCGCTGAAGCGGGCTGCCGCGCCTGCTGAAGCAGGCTTCGTTACACGGAGCCGGGCGCTTCAGCGCCGCTCGGCCCAGGCCACCTGGACGCCGAGCGTGCGCCCGTCGGGGCTGGCGCGGTCGAACTGGCGCGGCGTGAAGGTCGGTGTTCGCAGCTCGACCACGAGTGCGCCGCCCGTCGCGGGCGCCGGGAGCGGCAAAGCGACTTCGGCCCAACCGGCGACTTGCACCGTCCCAAGGCGTGCGCCGTCGGCCCAGACCTCGACGGGCACCGGGGGCGCGCCCGCAGGCCGCCCCGAGGCGAGGCGCAGCGCCAGTTCGTGCGCCCCGGCGGGCACGGCGAGCCGCAACTCGGCTCGGTCGGTCGTCCAGCGAAAGCCGGTTTCGCCCGCGCCTAGCGCGTGAAAGCCCCGAACGAACCCCAGGTCAAGCCCAGCGCCCAGGGCGAGGCGGGCCGGCACGGGCGTAGCCGCGTACGCCCACAGCCAGCGCTGGAGATCCTGACGCGAACTGGTTTCGTGGGCCAAGTCGGCGCGGGCGCCCGCTAGGTCGCCGAGGGCGCGGCGCACATCGCCCCGCAGCACAAAGGCTTGGGGGTGCGCGGGCACCGCGACGACGGCGGCGTCAAGCTGCGCCAAGGCGCCCGCTAGGTCGCCCCCGGTCAGGGCGGCACGGGCTAGGGCGACCCGCGCCAGGGCCGAAGCCTCGTCCAGGGCCAGGGCCGCCTCGGCCTCGCGCTGCGCCAGCGCGACCTCGCCTGCAACTAGCGCCGCATCGGCCCGCCCGAGGTGCCAATGTTTCCACCCAAGCTGCCATGCCAGCGTCGGGTACGGCGCGTGAAGCAAGGTTAGGCCCAGGCAGACGAGCGGCACCGATAGCCGATAGCCGATAGCCGATAGCCGATAGCCGATAGTCCCCTTGTCCCCTTGTCGCCCTGTCGCCCCGTCCCCTTGTCGCCCTGTCGCCCTGTCGCCCTGTCGCCCTGTCGCCCTGTCGCCCTGTCGCCCTGTCGCCTTGTCGCCCTGTCGCCCTGTCCCCTGTCCGACACCCACCAGCGCCAGGGCGGTGTATGGCAGCAGGACAGGGTAGAGCGGCAGCCGGTAGCGCAGCTCGACGTGGAAGATCAGGGTGGTCAGCAGGATGTACAGCGCCCACGGGGCCAGCAGCCACGCCGGGGTGAGGCGAGAGCCGAGAGCCGAGAGCCGAGAGCCGAGAGCTGAGAGCCGAGAGCCGATAGATCGACGCCTTTGGACATATTCAGCGTGGCGAACATACGCGGCAGGTTTTGTACCACGAAGCGCACGAAGTCCACGAAGGCCGAACCGATGCCGGTTACGCTCCGTGCCTGACGAGAACCGCCGCACAGCCCGATAGGGCTTTTTAGGAAATGGTCGCGCACTAACTGCCAGCCCGTAGCCGCCCGCCAGCAGCAGCACCAGCCAGATGGCATCGCCAAGGATGAGGCGTGCCCAGGTCTCGGTGGGCGCAACCCAGATCGCGCGGCGGGCCAGCAGATCGTCGCTCTGCTCAAGCGCAAAGAGCTTCAGCAGCTCGCCCCACGCCTTCGCCGTGAAGCGTCCAGGGTCGGCCAGAATCGCGGCGCTGCCCTGGCGGGTGGCGACTTGCTGGCGCAGCAGCCGATCCTCGCCCAGCGCGTAGAGCTGCGCCTTGACCGCCTCGCGCCCCGCCGGGTCATTATCGAGCCACAGATTCTCGGCGCCCGTCGTGTCGATGATGATCAGGCCACCGTAGGTCAGCGCATTTCGCGCCGTCCACGGGGCGATCAGCAGCAGCGCACAAAGCCCATAGACCACCGCCACCCGTAGGGGCGCAGCATGCTGCGCCCTGCCGCCAGTCGCCGCGCCGCCAGTCGCCCCCGCCCCGTTCGCCCACAGCCACAGCGCACCCAGCGGCAGCAGCGGCAGGCCCACCGAGCGCACGAGGCACAGCGCGCCGACGGTCAGCCCAGCGAGCGCAGCCAGCGGCCATGCGGTGGTGCGGCCCGCCCGCAGCAGCAGCCAGAGCGCCGCCGTCAGCCCGCACATAAAGAGCGTCTCGGTTAGCAACTCGGTCGCGTTGGCCGCCAAGGTGTAGCAGAGCGCGCCCAGGGTCGCCGCAAGCAGCGCCGCCCGCCCCGGCGCCCGCCACACGCCCCAGCGCGCCACCTCGCGGGTGAGCAAATAGATGAGGGGCACCGTCGCCGCGCTGAGCAGCGCCTGGATAAGCCGCAGGTTCTGCACCAGCGAATCGACGGCCACGATGCTTGCGGCGAGAAAGAGCGTGTAGAGCGGCGGGCGCATCAGCCGCAGCTCGACGTACTGGTGTTCGCGCAGCAGTGTGAGTGCCTGGCGCAAATACTCCTGCTCGTCGCCGCCAAGCGCCTGAAACTCGCGCCAGCGCCACACCGTCAGGCGCAGGGCCAGCCCCGCCAGCGTAATTACGGCGAGCAGCGTTAGGTTGCGCCAAGTGTGTTTGCGGCTGTTCATCATTATCTACCACGAAGCGCACGAAGGGCACGAAGGCCGGAGGCGGGCTAGGACACATCGGCGGAAATGCACGGCAGGTTTTGTACCACGAAGCGCACGAAGGGCACGAAGGCCGGAGGCGGGCGCGGTATTTTTCACGCTACCGTAGTTCAGCGCGATCAAGCTGAAAGGCCAGGCGGCGCAGTTGCCCCACTTGTGGCCCCTGTTGCGCCAGCAGGTCGAGCGCATCAGGCACGAAGGTCGGTGCCTGGAGCATGACCACCACGTCGGCGCCGACGGGGCGCGACGGCAGCGCTAGACACGTTTCAACCAGCGTGCGCGTCAGGGCGAAGCTGCCCACGGGCGCACCGTCGAGGGTGACGCGCACCTCGGGCAGCGCCAGATCTGCGGGCCAGCCCAGCCCGCTCGCCCGCAGGCAGAGCTGGCGCGGGGCGCCGGTGCCCGCCTGCGGGAAGCGCAGCGCCGCCTCGCCGGTGGCCCAGCGCGTCGTGGCGGCCAAGTCGGTGTCGTAGCGGCCCAGGTAGAAGCCGTTGAGGTAGCCCAAATCATTGTCGTCGGCCAGCTCGATGCGGTCGGCGGGCAGACGTGGCGGGGCGAGCCAGTTCCAGGCCCAGTCAACCGGGTTCGTGCTATCAACCAGCGTCGGGCCAAACTCGCGCCGCGCCGCCTTCAGGTCGCCCATCTGGCGGAAGAGCTCGCCCGCGACCACCGCAGTCTGCCAGTCCTCCAACGGGCGCGTCGGCTCGCCAGCCAGCCGGTCGAGGCCCGCCGACGGGTGGCCTTCCAGCCCAGCAAGCAGTGGCGCACCGACGGAGGCGGCGTAGGCTGGCAGTTCGGGCGCGGTAAGCGCGGCGTACGCCGCAGCGGCATCCCTGGCGCTAAGCGCTGCGGCCAAGGCCGCTTCACGCACGTAACCGTCGCGGGTCGCCAGCGCTTGTTGGGAACTCGCCAGACTGGACGGGTACGGGCCAAGGTACGAGGCCCAGCGCGAAGCCTGCCCCGGCGCTCGTGGCTCCAAATAGGCGTAGGGCGTGGCGGCCACCAGAAAGAGCAGGCCCGCCAGGGTGGCGCAGGCCACCCCGTAGCGTGTGCGGAGGGCGGGCGCGAGCCGGGGCAACGCGGCCAGGGCTGCGCCCGCCAGGGCGAAGGCGAAGGGCATCAGCGGCACCCGGAAGCGGTTGATCGCGAAGAGCAGCGGTGCCGCCGCCAGATTGTAGAGCAGCCACAGGCCGACCAGGGCGAGTAACGGGCTGGGGTGGCCGTCAGTTTTATGCCCCTCACCCCCCGGCCCCCTCTCCCTCTGCGGGAGAGGGGGAGCCGAACGCATCCTGCTGAGGAAACTCCCCTCGCCCCTGGTGGGAGAGGGGTAGGGGGAGAGGGGTGCAGATACGGCGTTCCGCAAGTGCGCCCAGCCAAGCACGGCCAGCGGCAGGGCCAGCACGTAGAGCGTGTCGTCCAGTAGGAAGAGCGCGGCCACGTACCAGGGCGGCAGACGGCCCAGCGCAAAGCCTTTGCTCAGGCGCTCGTCGCCGGTGTAGTTGATCTGAAAGAGATCCACCAGCTCGCCCAGACTTTTCGCGACGAAGGCCAGCGGGCGCGCCCGCAGCAGACAGAGCGCCTCGGCGCTCAGCAGGCGCTGGCGGTCGCCCTGAGTCACGGCAGGCGCCCGCGCCAGCGCCGCCAGCAGCGCGGCGTCGCCCGTCGCGTAGAGACAGGCCGGGGTGCGAGTCACCGCGCCATCCGGGTCACGGCGCTCGGCCAGCAGCGCACGGCGCTGCGCCAGACTCAGCGTGGGGTCGAGCAGCGCCAGCACAAAGCTGCGTGTCGGCTCATCGCTGCGCCCGCCGTCGTAGGCCGTGCGTGCGCCCAGGGCCAAGTTGAACGCGCCCGTCGTATCAACCAGAATCAGCCCGCCGTAGGCCCGTGTCGCGTAGAGCGACCACGGCGCAACGGTGAGGCCAGCGGCCAGCGCCAGCGTCAGCGCTGGTGCCCAACGCCGCCCCGTCGCCCACCAAACCCAGATGATCGCCACGGGCAGAAACCCCAGCGTCAGCCCACGGGTCAGCGTGGCAAGGCCCATCAGCACCCCGCCGCTGAGATAGCCGATAGCCGATAGCCGATAGCCGATAGCCGCTCCCCGTGTCTCCTGTCCCCGTGTCCCCGTGTCCCCGTGTCCCCGTGTCCCCGTGTCCCCGTGTCCCCGTGTCCCCCTGTCCCCGTGTCCCCGTGTCCCCGTGTCCCCGTGTCCCCGTGTCCCCGTGTCCCCGTGTCCCCGTGTCCCCGTGTCCCCGTGTCCCCGTGTCCCCGTGTCCCCGTGTCCCCGTGTCCCCGTGTCCCCGTGTCCCC
>CAIWXH010000070.1 GCA_903916565.1 uncultured Oscillochloris sp.
GATCTGCCCCATCAGCCCAATCAGGCGTGATGGCCCCAGATCCTCGCGGGTGCAGTCCATCAGCACCCGGTCGTAGCGCTTGCCGTCGAGCAGGTAGCAACTGCGGATGCGCCCAGCCTCTTTGAAGCCTGCCTTGAGATAGGCTTGGTGGCCGCGCTCGTTGAAGGCCACCAGCCAGAGAAAAATCGTGTGCAGGCCACAAAACGTCAGGCCGTAGTCGGCCAGCAGGCGCACCGCCTCAGAGCCGTAGCCCTGGCCCCAGGCGGCCTTGTCGCCAATCGCGATGCCCAACTCGGCGACACCGTGGCGCTGGTCTATGTGCAGCAGCCTGAGGTTGCCGATCACGCGGTCGCCCTCGCGCACGATGATGGCGAAGGCCGGGTCGCCGCTGTCGCGCAGCCCCTCAAACCACTGCTGCTCCTGCTCAAGCGTGTACGAGCGACCCGGTCGTCCCAGGTAGGCTGTCAGCTCAAGGTCGGCGAACCAACTGGCGAAATGCGGCATATCGTCGCGCAACAGGTGGCTCAGGTAGATGCGCTCGCCGGGGATGACCACCGGCCTTTTTGTCGTCTCTGGGTGCATGCGTTCCTCCTGTGGAACGTGTCTGTAAAGACCTGTCAGGTGCCGCACCTGACAGGTCTGGGGGCGTCAACGCAGACTCCTCGGATAAAGTGCGGCTATTTTACAGTCTATCGTCGCTGAAGTCGCGCACCCCAGATCGCGTATACTGAAATTATGACTCAGCTACCTGATGACCTCACCATTTTAGCCATCGAGACCTCGTGCGACGAGACGGCGGCGGCGGTGGTGCGCGGCGGGCGCACGGTGCTGTCGAATGTCGTTGCTTCCCAGATGACGATGCACCAGCGCTTTGGGGGCATCGTGCCCGAGGTCGCCTCACGCCAGCATATCCTCAGCCTGGTTCCCGTGGTCGAAGAGGCGCTGCGTGCCGTGCCGGGCGGCTGGACGAAAATTGACGCCGTCGCCGCCACCTACGGCCCTGGCCTAAGCGGCGCCTTGCTCACGGGTCTGAACGCGGGCAAGGCGCTTGCCTGGCAGCGCGGTCTGCCCTTCGTCGGCGTGAACCACCTTGAAGCGCATATTTACGCGAGTTGGCTTGAGGTTGACGACCGAGCAGTGGGACACGGGGACACGGGGACACGGGGACACGGGGACACGGGGACACGGGGACACGGGGATACTTCTAGCCGTAGCTCGCATATCCCCATGGCCCCCCCTCCCCGTGTCCCCATGGCCCCCCCTCCCCGTGTCCCCTTGTCTCCCCTTCCCCTCGGCCCCGCAGCGCCCCCAGAGTTCCCGATCATCGCCCTGCTCGTCTCGGGCGGGCACACCATTCTGGCGCTGCTGCGCGGTCATGGCGAGTATACGCTGCTTGGGCAGACCCGCGACGATGCCGTGGGCGAGGCTTTTGATAAAGTCGCTCGCATCCTTGGGTTGGGCTACCCCGGCGGCCCCGCCATTCAGCAAGCGGCCCAAGGCGTGATGCCCGCTGGCACATTGCCCCGCGCATGGCTGCGTGAAACCTACGACTTCTCGTTTAGCGGGATTAAGACCGCTGTGCTGCATAAAGTTCAGGAGCGCCAGGAGCTTGCCGCCCGGATGCCAACCGCGTCAGCGCCCGAGCGCAAGCCACCGCGAGGCCGCGCTGTTCCCGCAACCACTGGCGTGCAACCCCCGGCGGCACCGCCCGCGCCCCTTGACCCGGTGTTCGTTGGGCAGATCGCCGCCGCCTTTCAGGAGTCGGTGGTGGATGTGCTGACAAGCAAAGCGGCGGAGGCGGCCACGCGCTACGGGGCGACGGCGATCCTGCTGGCTGGTGGGGTCGCCGCCAACCTGCGCCTGCGCGAAGAACTGGCCCGCCGCGCCGCCGTCCCCGTGCGCTACCCGCCCCTAGAACTCTGCACCGACAACGCCGCGATGGTCGCCGCCGCCGCCTACTATCGCTTCGCCGCTGGCACCCAGAGCGACTGGGCGCTTGAGGTGGTGCCGAACCTGCGGCTGGGCGCGTAGGTTGAGGGGTCAACGCCGAAGCGATCTCGCGCAAAGCCGCTGTGTTCGGCCTGAACCCCGGCACCTGAAACCCAGTCTAAGTACGACCGGTCGGCAAGCTACAGGGCACGCAGATATGGTACTTGACACCCAGGCGACCGCGCTGCGGATGGTGCGCGCCATTGATGGCCTAGAGCTGGATCTCGCGCCGCTTCAGGGTCTGTGGAGCGTTGAGCAGTACCTGACGCTGACAAACCAGACGAACCATCTGATCGAGTTTACTGATGGAGCGCTTGAGGTCTTGCCTATGCCGACCCGCGACCATCAGGTGATCCTCGCCTATTTGTACGAACTGCTGCTGCTCTTCATTCGACCGCAAGGCGGGAAAGTCCTCTTTGCGCCGCTGCGGCTTCAGGTGCGGCCAGGGAAGTTTCGTGCGCCTGATCTGCTGCTGCTGCGTCAGGCCGACGACCCGCGCAATCAGAATGCGTATTGGCTGGGTGCCGACCTTGTGGTCGAAATCGTCAGCGCCGATAGGCCGACCCGCGATACCGAGGAGAAGCCGCTTGATTACGCTGAGGCGGGCATCCCCGAATACTGGATCGTCAACCCGCTCGACGCAACCATCACGGTGCTGGTGCTTAACGGCCCCGCCTACGCCACGCACGGCGTCTTTCGCCGTGGCGATCAGGCGACCTCGCCGCTCCTTGCTGGGTTCGCCGTGAGCGTTGCGGCGGTGCTTGACGCGAAGTGACGGGCGTTGTCGTTTGCGCTGCATCGTTTCGCTGTGGGCCACGAGGCGGCGTGCTACAATTTTAGGTAGGCTGCGCTTAGTGAGGAGGGAATCCGATGAGTACCACAGGTTATGAAGCGACCCTGGCGGCGGCCCGCCGCCTCCCACTTGCTGAACGGCTGCGCCTAGCGAGCGCCCTTGTGGGTGAGGCGGCTGGCGAGCTACACCCCGCGCCAGTGCGCCAGCCGCTGACACCTGCCGAAGCGAAAGCCGCGTGGGCGCAGCTTCGCGAAAGTATACGCGACCTGCCAACACCACGACTGACCC
Organism: uncultured Oscillochloris sp.; assembly: GCA_903916565.1. Classification (GTDB taxonomy): domain Bacteria; phylum Chloroflexota; class Chloroflexia; order Chloroflexales; family Chloroflexaceae; genus CAIWXH01. Next base: position 3,071 of record CAIWXH010000070.1, read on the forward strand.
TCGGCGAACAGCTTGAGGCCGACCGCCGTGAGCGCGACCACGCCCTCCTTGGCCGTCATACGGAGGCTAATACAGAGTTTACTAATGCGTCCGGCTTGAAACCTGAAATCTGACACATGAAACCTCATCTATAAGGTCGTAGGAAAGGCATGCTGATGGCTCCCACCCCAACGCTTGACCATGTGTTCACCCTAGCCCAGATGCTTCCAGCGCCGGATCAACTCCGTCTGATCGCACGTCTGGCCCCGCAGTTGGTCGCAACGCTGCCAGCCGACGCCGACGCATGGGACAAGTTGCTGCACTTCGGCGATGACCTCACGACGCTCCCGCCACTGGCACAGGATAGCGCCGAGGTGCTGTCAGCGATGCGGCGGTAAGCAATGTATACCCTTGACACTAGCGTGATCATTAACGCGGTCGAGCCACACGAGGCGGATCACGTTGCCAGCCGACAGCTACTTGGGCTACTACGCGCCTATCATCTGCCCATTATCGTGCCGACCCTAGTCACCGTGGAGGTGGCGGGCACCATGAGCCGTTTGCGTGATGCCAACCGCGCCCAGCGCCTCGTCGGGCTGCTGCTTCGACTCCCGACCGTAACATTGATCGACCTCGACCGCGCATTGGCGGCGCAGGCTGCCGCACTCGCTGCCGCACACCGCCTACGGGGGGCCGATGCAGTTTATGCGGCGGTCGCCCTTCGGTACCACACGACGCTGGTTTCGCGTGATCGCGAACACCTAACCCGTCTCGTTGGCATCGTGCCAGTGCTTCACCCTGTGGCGGCGCTTGCTGCCCTCACTGCTGCCCCACCTAATCCGTAATCACCCCAACGCACCCCCGTCCCCCCCAACTTCCCCCGCCACCGGCTCCTCATCGGGCGGGGCGCTGCCCAACATACGCGCC
>CAIWXH010000071.1 GCA_903916565.1 uncultured Oscillochloris sp.
CGCAGCGCCGTTGAGTTGCTGGACGCATCCCACGAGCGTACGGGGGTGCGGCGGTTGCAAAGTCCGGTTGCCGCGCCAGCCCTCACCCCCCAGCCCCCTCTCCCTGAGCGGGAGAGGGGAAGTCGAACGCTTCCTGATGCCGAATCTCCCCTCTCCCCTTGAGGGAGAGGGGCCGGGGGTGAGGGGTAAAAGGCGACGTTGCAACCGCCATGCGTACGGGGGTGCGGCGCTAACCACGCACCCAGCCCCCTGGTATAATATTGGTGAACCCCCGGTGTACGCCAGAACCCAGGAGCCGGTATGCTGCTCTTCAATTCGCTCACCCGAGCGAAGGAACCGTTTGCCCTGCCTGCCGACCGCCCCGTCACGCTCTATGTCTGCGGCGTGACGCCCTACGATACGACCCACATGGGGCACGCTCGCACCTATATGGTCTTCGATGTGCTGGTGCGCTATCTGCGCGGGCAAGGTGCCGAGGTGCGCTATTGTCAGAATGTCACCGATGTTGACGACCCGCTCTTCGAGCGCGCCAAGCGCGATGGTCTCGGCTGGCAGGAATTAGCCGAGCGCCAAGTGGCCCAGTATGTGGAGGATTGTCGCGGCCTGAATATGCTGCCGCCGACCTACTTTCCACGGGCCAGCGAAGAGATCGAGACGATGATCACGATCATCGCCCGCCTGATTGAGCTGGGGCACGCCTATGTTGCGGACGACAACATTTACTTTAGCGTACGCAGCGACCCCGACTTTGGGAAGATGGCGCGTATGGGCTACGAGGAGTTGCTGGCGACGGCCAACCAGCGCGGCAACGACCCGAGCGACCCGCGCAAGCGCGACCCACTTGACTTTATCCTCTGGCAGACCGGCAAGCCCGACGACCCGACGTGGCCTAGCCCTTGGGGGCCGGGGCGCCCTGGCTGGCATATCGAGTGCAGCGCCATGGCGACCCGCTACCTCGGCGACCAGGTAGACATCCACGGCGGCGGTGCCGACCTGATCTTCCCCCACCACCCTTGCGAAATTGCCCAGACCGAGCCGGTGACCGGCAAGCGCCCCTTTGTCCACATCTGGATGCACGCTGGCTTGGTCTGGCTTGACGGCGAGAAGATGAGCAAGTCGCTCGGTAACCTGGTCTTCGCCCGCGACGCGCTGCGCGAGTACGGGCCAGACCCGATCCGCTGGTACCTGCTCAGCCAGCACTACCGCGAAGAGTTCGCCTACAGCCGCGAGACCGTCGCGCTGTGCGCGACTCTGACCGCGCAGTTGCGTGCGGCGAGTGCGGCCAGCGGCGGCGGGGCGCTCCCACTCGACCTGAGCCGGGCCTGCGCGGAGTTTCACGCCGCCATGGCCGATGACCTGAACACGCCAACCGCCCTGGCGCTGTTGCACACGATGGTCGGCGACACGCTGGCCGCCGCCGCCGAGGCTCGCGACGTGACCGCCGCCAGCACCACGGTGCGCGACTTGGCGACGTTGCTCGGGTTCACGCTGGGCCTGTAGCCAGGAGTACCGGCAATGCGTCAGACTTACCGCCTTCGTACATGGCCTCTGCTTGTCGCTGTCGTCCTGACGCTGCTGGCGGGATGTGCGCCGTCGTCGCTGCCGAATGCGGCTCCGGCGGGCATCATTCGCTGGAGCCTTGAGGGCATCAGTGATATTACGCGCCTCGACCCGGCGCGCTTGGGCAGCAACCAAGAGAATATTCCGATCTATCTGATTTTCGGCGGGCTGGTGCGGATTAACGACCGCCTAGAGATTGTCGGCGAAGGGGCTGAGCGCTGGTCGGTCAGCGCCGACGGCACGATCTATACCTTCAATCTGCGGCGCAACCTGAAGTATGGCGACGGCACGCAGGCCACCGCGCAGCACTTTGCCGCTACGCTGGCCCGCTCGATTGCGCCCGCCACCGGCACCGATTTCGCCATGACCTTCCTTGAGCATGTGGTCGGTGCCCACGACGTGCGCGCGGGCAAGGTCACCAGTCTGCGCGGCGTGCAAGTGCTCGACGACTACACGCTCGTGATCACCCTCGACTCGCCACGCGGCTACTTCCTCTCGCAGCTTACCTACGGGCTAACCTATCTGGTGCCGCCAGGGAAGATCGAGGCCGCAGGCGCGAATTGGCTCAACAGCGCCTTTGGCACTGGCCCCTTCCGCGTCAAGGTGTACGAAGAAGGCAAAGGGCTGCTGCTGGAGGGCAACCCCTTCTACTGGGCGGGGTTGCCGGGCGTTCAGGCGGTGCAGTTCCGCTTTTACCTCACCACCGACGCGGCCTTCAGCGCCTATCTGGCGAACGAGGTGGACGTGATGGGCAGCGTGCAGTCGGGCATTCCCACGAACCGGCTGGCCGAGACCAAGGGCAAGCCAGATTATCAGACGATTAGCGCCCCGGTGATGCGCTACATCGGCTTCAGCAACGTCTTGCCGCCCTTCAACAACGTCTTTGTGCGCCAAGCCTTCGCCCAAGCGCTCGACCGCAGCGAGTTGGTGCCAGTGCTTGGTGACACGGTGGCGCTCGCCGAGCGCATTCTGCCGCAGGGCTTTCCAGGGGCCGATCAGCCGATCACGCCCCTCGGTTTCAACCCGGTGGGCGCACGGGCGGTGCTAGGGCTGGCGGGCTTTGTCAGCGGCAATGACCTGCCGCCCGTCACGCTGACCTACGACCAGAGCGACCGCGACCTTGAGCTGGTGGCCCACGTGCTGCAGCGGAACTGGCGCGAGACGCTGGGCATTGATGTGTACCTGGAGCCGGTGATGCTTGAGCGTTTGAACAGCCGCCTGGACAGTATGAACACCAGCCCGAGCGACCCGCGCAACGCGATGCAGATGTATCTGAGCATTTGGGGCGCCGATTATCCCGACCCGCAAAACTTCATCTCGCTTCAACTTCAGAGCCAGTCGCCCTACAACAACGGCCACTGGACGAGTGCGGAATTCGACCGCCTGGTGAGCCAGGCCGACCAGATGAGCGGCGCGCAGGGGCAGCGCGAGCGCTTCGGCCTGTACCGCGAGGCCGAACAGATCGCCGTCAACGAAGTGGGCTGGCTGCCACTCTACAGTCCCCAGGTGACGCTGGCGATCCGCCCGACCGTGCGCGGTCTGCTGCCGACGGTCACCCCGCAGGGCATTCTGGCGACGGACTGGACGCGGGTGCGGGTGGTTGCGGAGCCAGGGGCGTAGCTGCGTTGGCCCGCAGCCACAGCACCGCCACCACCACGTAAAACGCCAGCAGCACCCACAAGGGAAAGACCGGTACCTGGGTCGCCGCCCAGCGCGGCGCGGCGAGCAGGCGCGCACCCTCGCTGAGCCACGCCAGCGGCAGCCACGCCAACGGGCCGAGCAACTGGCCCAGGGGCAGCCAGATCAGCCCGCCCACCAGCGCCAGGGTGCAGAAGAGCATCGCGTACGGCACCATCGGCACCAGCAGCACATTCGCCAGCGGGGCCACGATGCTTAGGTTGCCGAACTGGTAGAGAATCAGCGGCAGCGTCAGCACCTGGGCCGCCAGCGTGGCCGTCAGCGCCTCGGTAAGCGGGGCCATCAGCGGCCAGCAAAAGGGGCGCTTGGGCGCAAGCCAGCCCTCGACCGGCTTGGCGAAGGCGAACAGGCTGCCTGTCGCCAGCGCCGAAAGCTGAAAGCCTAAATCCCAGAGCGTATGCGGGTCAGCCAGACTAATCAGCCAGCAGCCGCCGAACAACAGTCGCCACGGCTCACTTTGGCGCTCGGTGGCGCGACCGACGGCGGCAATGCTGGACATCGCCGCCGCCCGCAGCACCGCCGCCGAAGCCCCGGTGAAGAGCGCGTACACCCACATCACGCTCAGGGCCAGCGCGAGCGTTGCGCCGCGTTTCAGCCGCAGCCGCGTCGCCAGCCCGGCGAGGACGCTGGCGACGATGGTGAAATTCCAGCCCGACACCACGAGGATGTGGCTGGTGCCCGTGGCCGAGAAAGCCGCGTAGACATCCGGGGGAATGCTCGACTGCAACCCAATTAGGATGCCGACGGCGAGCGCGGCCTGCGGCTCGGGCAGCGCCCGCAGCAGCACCGCCCGGCAGTGCTGCCGAAAGCGCAGCAGGCTCGCCAGGGGTGCAAGGCCCGTCGCGCCGGGCAGCA
>CAIWXH010000072.1 GCA_903916565.1 uncultured Oscillochloris sp.
CCAGAAGCGCCACGGCGCGAGGCGGCGCGGGGTGAGCAGCGCAATGGCCCAGATCAGCCCAACGGCCAGCAGCAGCCAGAGCATCTCGGGGTAGATAAAGGAGAGCCGTGGCATACGTAAACTTTCGCGGTTACGACAAGGTTTTAGGTGCCAGGTGTCAGGTGCCAGGTTTTAGGTGCCAGGCGTCAAGGAGTTTGATCATTCTACCCTATCGGAAGGGGCGAGGGCAAGGGTTCCTGAAGCGGGGCGCATGGCGGTTGCAACGTCGCCCGCCGGTGGCGGAAGCCCCCGGCTAGATATGGCGAAGCCGACCTTCGTCGGCTTATGCAGGCCGCGCAGGCGGCCTTCGCACCGCGTAGCCCGTGGCTTCAGCCACCGGGCGCGGGGCAGCAAGCACGATTTTGCATCAGCCCTGCGTTGCAACCGCACGGCAACCACACTGCAACATGACTGGTGTAGGCGTACTACAGTGTGCTAGAATCTTCTGGTTGAGGCGCAACGTTGTCTGCCTCTTCGTCTCGGCATCTGCGTGGCCCGTCGCTAGGGATTGCGCTGGGATGCGTACCAATGGATCAGCTTCGCGATCAACCGCCACTTTCTCCTCCGATCACCAGGCCCGCACTCCGGTCGGTGTTACGCTGGCTGCTCCACATCGAGACAGATGACCCAGTCCGGCGCACCCTCAACCAGGGGCTGCAAATCGTAATCCTGGGGCTGACCGGCACGGCGTTGGCAGCACTAGCCTACGCGCTCGCCTTCGGTAAGGGCGCAACCCTGTTGCCCATCTGTCTCTTCCTCCTGGGGGTCAACGGCCTAGCCTTCTGGCTGACCCGGCACGGTCACGTGGGCGGGGCCATGCTGCTGGTGGTATACACCCTGATCGCGATTGCGCTTGGCTTTTACCCTGCGACCTACATCAACCCGCTCGTGATCCATGTCCTCTTTCTCCTGCCCGCGCTGATCGCCACCCTGTTTATCTCGCCCTGGCTTGGCTTTCCCGTAGCCCTGCTCCAGATTTTGTCCCTCACGCTCCATGCGACCATTGATAATCAAGGGTCATTCGCCAAGCGGCTCGATTTTTGCGTCATTGGCACCCTTGACCTTTGGGCGGTGGTACTGCCAATGGCGGTGGCAGCGAGCATGTTCCGCCGCACGATTAGCACCCTTGCGGTGCTGAATGGGCAGCTTGATGCTCAGGTGGCCGAGCGCACCGCCGAACTGCGCCGGATCATGAGCCTGCGCGAGCGCGACATTACGGCGATTGTCCACGATATTCATAACCGCATGACGGTGGTGCGCGCCGAGGTGGACGACCTGCTGACGGAGGCCAGCGCTTCGGGTGCCGACCCCGCGACCCTGCGCGCTGCCGAGCGCCGCCTGAATGGGGCGATCCGCTCAACCGGCGATCTGGTGGAGGATTTACGCACCGCCGTGCAACTCGACAACGCCGCCCTGCACATTCAGCACGACCCGGTAGACCTTGGCTCACTCACGCGCCGGGTGGTTGACCAGTTGGGCACCCCGGCGGCGCAGTCGGGGTGCGCCCTGCGGATCGAGACGACGCCGGTGCCGCTGATCTTTGGCGACCAGCGCAAGCTCGAACGGGTGCTGGATAATCTTGTCGGTAACGCCATCAAATATAGCCGCCAGATGCCCGCGAACCACCGCACGGTCTCGGTGCAGGTGCAGCCAACGGACGGCGGCAACGAGGTGCGGATCACCGACAGTGGCCCCGGCATCGACGCGGAGGCATTGCAGCGCCTCGGCCAGCCCTTTACGCGCCTCACCTCGTCGCGTGGCACCGACGGCATGGGCCTTGGGATTTACATTAGTCGCGGGATCGTCGAGCTGCACGGCGGGCAGCTTCATTTCGCTTCACCCGGCGAGGCCGGCGGCACCATCGTGACGCTCTGGCTCCCTGTGCGTGGTGAAGGTTGACATCCCCTGGTGTGCCCTCTATAATCCATTCCCACCTAACGATTGTACTAGATCTGCTGAGGTTGCCGGGATGACAGACGCCGACGAATCGGTCTATCTCTCGCTCTCTGCGGCGAGCAAGCTGCTCGGAGTTCACAGCACCACGCTGCGCCGCTGGGCTGACGCCGAGGCGATCCCCGTCTATCTGACCCCCGGCGGGCATCGGCGCTTTGCCCGCCACGACATCGAGTCCATCGCGGCGCAGAAGCCGCTGAGCGTCCGGGCGCTCGGCAGCGCCTGGGCGGCGCGTGCCTTGGCCAACACCCGCGACGACCTGGCAGCCGCCCCGGTCTCGCGCCACACCTGGCTTGCCCGCATCGACGAGCCTGACCGCGACGCCTGGCGCCGGATCGGCCAACAGTTGATGGGCCTGGTGCTGCACTATATCAATAGCCCCTCGGATAACGAGGAACTGCTTGGCGAGGCCCGTCGGATTGGGGCCTCGTATGCGATCCACGCCCGTCGCGCCAATATTCCCCTGACGGCAGCCCTCGATGCCGCGCTCTTCTTTCGCGACTCGCTGGTTGAGTCGGCGATGCAGCTCTCTGAGGATGTCCATCCCCGGCCCGAGGAGAGCGCCCGCCTCTTCCGACGCATCAGCCGGGTCTCGAACGAGGTGCATCTCGCGGTCGCTGGCGGCTACGAGACCGCGATCCAACTAATTGAGGAACGCCCGTGAGTCAGGAATCGCCTCAGCGCTTTAGCCTGCTGCGAACATTGAAGCTTGGCAGCTTTCACATCGGGTCGGCCTTCGTTGATCTGCTCACCTCCGGCGTCCTCAACCGCGTGCTGATCTCCGACCTGCACCTCTGGGCCACCCCGGTCGCGCTGCTCTCGGCCCTGCGCTATCTGCTTGCCCCCCTGAGCATCTGGGCGGGTTACCGCTCAGATACCCGCCCCATCTTTGGCCGACACCGCGTCCCCTACATCTGGGCGGGCCGCCTGCCGATGATCCTCTCGCTGCCGCTGCTGCCCCTCGCCACGGTGATGCTCGCCGCTGACCCGAACTCGATCCTCGGCTGGGTGCTGGCGGCGGTGGCCTTTCTGATCTACGGGGTCGGCACGCTCATGTCAGGCGGCGTCTTTCTGGCCCTGATCCGCGACAGCGCGCCGCCGGCAAAACGGGGCTTTGCCCTGAGCATCGTGCAGATCTTTCTGGTCCTCAGCTTTCCCATCGCGGGCGTCATCTACGCGAAGATGATGCCGCTCTACGACCCGGCCAGCTTCTGGCGCATGACCCTGCTCGGTATGGCGGTCGCCGGGAGCTTCGTCTTCCTCGCGCTCTTCGGGGCCGAACAGCGCGGCCAGACGATTGTCGCCGACAGTCCCGCTGAACAATTGCCCTTCCTGGCCCTGGTGGGCGAGATGTGGCGCGACCAGCGCACCCGCCGCTTCTTCATTTTTCTCTCCCTCGGCGCGCTGAGCGCCTTCGCCCAAGATGCGGTGCTTGAGCCGTTTGGCGGCCAAGTCTTCGGGATGAAGGCTGGCGAGACCACGAGCTTCAACGCCTACTGGGGCATCGGCGTACTGATCACACTAATTGGCACCGTGGTCGCCACGCGGCGGCGGCAGGCCCACGAGCAGACCGACACCACGGTGCTTGGCCTCATCCTTACCGGGGTGCCGCTGGCCCTGCTTGGAGTGGTCGCGCTCACCGAGGCCCGCGCCCTGCTCCTGCCCACCATCTTTATCTTCGGCCTGGGCTTTGGCGTCTACTCGGTTGGGGCCATGTCGCTGCTGATGGCGATGACCGCTGACAAACGGGCGGGTGCCTATCTGGGGCTGTGGACGGTCTCGCAGTTGCTGTTTCGGGGCGTTGGGGTGTTCATGGGCGGCCTGATCCGCGATGTTGCCTTCCTCGCCAGTGGCTCGTACCCCGTTGCCTACGCCAGCGTCTTCTTGCTCTCGGCGGCGGGCCTGGGTGCCTGCATCTTCATTCTGCTCAGAGTTGACGTGTCAGGCTTCGCCCGCAGTTCAGGGGCCGCGCCGGTGCCTGCCGCCTCGTTTGCCGCCGTCGCCGAGTAGCAAGGGGCACGCCCAATGAACCGCTTGACCCCCGCACTGCTCATCGCAGTTACCTTGCTTTTAGCCGCCTGCGGCACCGCTGTGCCGCCCGCGCCGACCCGTTCGGCGGTCGAAGCGCGCCAGACGAGCGTGGCCCTCGCCAGCCGCCCCACGCTTGCGCCCATCGCCACTGCGCCTACACGCACCCCCGGCCCGCCACCGCCAGGGCTTGCGGCAGCGATGGCGCTGCGGGCCGACGACCCGCGCGCCATCGGCAGCCCCAATGCCCCGGTCACGATCATTGAGTTTACCGACTTCGAGTGTCCGTTCTGCGTGCAGTTCTTCCGCGACACGCGCCCGCAGTTGCTCAAAGAGTTTGTCGATACGGGCGTCGTGCGGATCGTCGCCCGCGACTTTCCCCTGACCGCCATTCACCCGTCGGCCCTGCCAGCGGCCATCGCCGCACGCTGCGCCGCCGACCAGGGCCAGTACTGGCCGATGTATGAGCGCCTATTCTCAACCCACCAGCAGGAATGGGGCGGCGTGCCTAAGCGCGACCGGGGCGTCTTTATCGAGTTCGCCACCAGCCTGGGCCTTGCGACGGACACCTTCACCACCTGCCTGAATGACCCGGCCAGCGAGCAGGCTGTTATGGCCGAGCTCAACGCCGCCGCTCGGCTCGGGGTCAACTCGACGCCGAACTTCCTGGTCAATGGGCAACTCATCAAGGGCGCACTCGCCTTTCGGGCCTTCAGCGATCTGATCCAGAAGGCGGCGGGCCAGTGAACGCATAATAAAAGATTATCCTTATTTAATGGAATTTTGAATAATTAGGAATCTAACCTAGATCTACGGCGCATCTTTTGCTATACTGTAACGAGCAATGAACGCGCTAAGACAAGGTTCATAGTTGCTTTACAGTTTGGGCACGCGCAGGGCTTTGCGCTCGGGCTAACACCTGAAACCCGGCACCTGAAACCTTGTCTAAGACCAAAGCTCTGCGGTATGGTGGCATCCCAACCCCACCGATGCCGTCTCGCTGGATGCCGGGGCACCGCAGCGACCAACGGAGCAGGGGCACGCGCACGAGGCGGCACAGAGGAGCGCATAATGTCCACAGACGGCAACCTCACGACCCAGCGCTCACGGACGATTGCCAGCGAGCTGGAGATCTTTCTCAGCGCGATCCAAAGTGAGCAGGATCTGAGCAACAACACGATCACATCGTACCGCTGTGATCTACGTACGGTGGCGGCGGCGATCACCAAGCCGCTTGATACCATCTCGACCGCCGACATCCAAGACTTTCTGGCTAGTCGTGACGAGCAGCCCGGCACCACCAACCGGCGCATCGCCAGTCTGGGGCGCTTCTTTCGCTGGGCAATCATCCAGGGCCACGCCCGCCATAACCCGGTTGACGAGGTTGGGGCGCGCGATCACACCGAGCATCGCCCCCAGCCAATCACGAGCGAGCGCGAGCGCCACGCCCTTGATGGCGCCATCGCCGCGTGTCCGCAGCCGTACCGTCTGATCTTCACCCTGCTGCGCGAGATCGGCGTTCGCACCGATGAGGTGCTGAACCTGAACGTCGGCGATGTCATCCTTGAACATGGCCGCGAGGTCTTGCTCGTCCAAGACGCGAAGAGCGGCACCAAGCGGATGGTCGCCCTCACCCCTGACGCGATGCCGCGCAGCCTGCGTGGCCTCCGCAGTTGGCTCCGCGAGCTAGGCGATAACTTGGCACCCGAGACGCCCCTGTTCTGCTCTTCACGCGGCAAGCGGGCCTCGTATGATACGCTGCACCGCCGCTGGGTTCAGGTCTGCATGCAGGCCCGGCTGGTTGATGTCGTCGCTGGGCGCGAGACGCCGCGCTATACGCTCCATCATCTGCGCCACACCGCCGCCGCCGAGCTGATCGCCTTCTACCCCGAGCAGGTGGTGCGCCGCATTCTGGGCCACCGTGACCCGCGCAGCACCCGTCGCTACGCCGAAATTGCGCGCTCCAATGGCTACACCGGCCACGCCAACAGCCAGCTTGCCCAGCGCCGCGAGCCGCAGGGTCGGTGAGACGCGGTTTCAGGTGCCGGGTTTCAGGTGTCAGTCCGAGCGCAGCGACCATCGGCACATATACGCACCAGGGAGGACTCGTCCTCCCTGGTGCGTTGTCACTCCGCCAGCCAGCGCAGCAAGGCCGCGCTGGTCGGCGCGTAGCCCCGCCCACGAAACATGTTATGGGTCGTATCAGGCACCACGACCAACTCGTCACGACCCGGCACCAAAGCGGCGCGCACCGTGGTGAGCGCCTCGGCGCTGATGATGCTGTTTGCGGGGTCAGCCACCAGCATGAGCAGCGGCACCGTGACTCGTTCGATGCGCTCCACAAGACTCCACGGCGCTGCGGGCAGAAAAAAGCCCACGACCTGGGCGCGGCGGCACTGCTCAAGCGCGATGGCTTTCCAGTAAATATCGCCCTCGCTCCAGGCGGGGTTCTTCGCCCTGAGCGCGACTGCGCCGGTGCTCGCTGGCTCGCCAAGCCCCGCGCTGAAGCTCGGCAGCGCCTCGGCCCAAGTTGCATCTACGGCCAAGGCTGGGTCAATCAGCACCACGCGGGCGAGCGCGGCGCGGGCCGGGTGGTCACCGCTTGCCAGGGTCAGGGCGGTGGCGCCGCCCCACGAATGGCCGAGCAGCGTCAGCTCGCGCAGCCCAAGGGTCGTAATCAGATCGCCGACCAGTCCGGCGATGGTGTCAAGCGTATGGTCATGGCTCACGTCGCTCGCGCCGTGGCCCGGCATGTCGAGGGCGATTGGGCGCAGGCCAGCGGCGGCCAGCGCTGGCCCCACGCGCCACAGCGTCGCGGCGCTGCTGGTGATGCCATGCAGCAGCAGCAGCGGCGGCCCGTCGCCACCCCAGTCCAAGTAGCTTAGCCGTGTGTCCCCCAGTTGGACGTAGCCGCGTGTCGCTGTGATCGTGTAGCTGTCGCGCTGCATCGGTCTGTCCCCCGGCGCTGTGAAGGTTTCAGGTGCTAGGTTTCAGGTGCCAGGTTTCAGGTGCTAGGTTTCAGGTGCCAGACCGAGCGCATCAGAACGCCCTGCACCTACCAGTTTGACCGTGCTGGTACGTGCGTCGTTTGCTGAAACCTGAAATCTGAAATCTGAAACCTGAAACCTGAAATCTGAAACCTGAAACCTGAAACCTGAAACCTGAAACCTGAAACCTGAAACCTGAAACCTGAAACCTAAAATCTAACCCATCTGCCCCCCGGCAACGTGCAGGAAGGCCACCAGATCATGGCGCAACTTCGCCAGGGACGGGCGGTGAATGTACATCATGTGCCCAGCCGCAAAGTAGCTGACGCTTAGATTATCGCGCATCTGCGCGTCGAGGCTCAGGTGGTTCAGCGTGTAGTCGGTGGCGAAATAGGGCGTCGCCAGATCATAGTAGCCGCTCGCGATGTAGACGCGCAGATGCGGGTTACGGGTAATTGCGGCCCGCAGCGTCTCGGCCACATCAATGTACTTATTCTCATGGTCGGCCCGCCACGGATGCACCCGCCCAGTCAGCCCCTCGTACGGCAGGTCGCTCTCGAACTTCAGGTCGGCGCGCACATAGTCATTCAGCGCGGCGGTGTAGGGGCCGACAAGCGCCGCCAGGCTCGGGTCGAGGTCGCTGCGCTCGCCCACGGCATCGCGATCCACGCCCGTAAAGCGGCTGTCGAGCCGCCCAACCGTACGCGCCTCATCCCGCAGCAACTCTTTCACAAAGCGGTCGTCGCGCACGCGCAGGTTGCTGCGGGCGATGTACTGCTCACTTAGCCCGGTGTAGCGGGCCAGCCGTGCGGCAATCGCGGCGCGCTGCTCGGCTGGCAGCCCAGCGCCGCGCAGCAGCGCCGTCGCGTACTCGCCAAGCGCAAACGCCTCCACCTCAGCCAAGGTCGCCGGTAGGTCGCTCTGAAGCTCGGCGGGCAGGCGCCGATGGTAAAAGGCCGTGGCCGTGTAGCTCGGCAGAAAGAGCAGGTACGGCAGATCGTTGCCCGGTTCCTGCTCGATGGTCTGAAAGTTCAGCACCGACGAGATGAGCATAAGGCCGTTCAGGTAGAGGCCGTGGCGCTCCTGAAGGTAGCCCGCCAGACCGGCAGCCCTGGTGGTGCCGTAGCTCTCACCGGCCAAGTATGTCGGCGAAAGCCAGCGCCCGTAGCGCGTAGTGTAGAGCCTGATAAAGTCGCCGATGGCCTCGATGTCGCGGCTGAAGCCGTGGTACTGGTTGGCCGCCTCGCCGGGTAGCACGCGACTGTAGCCGGTGCTCACGGGGTCAATAAAGACCAAATCGGTGCTGTCGAGCAGCGAGAGTTCGTTGTCAACCAGACTGTAAGGTGGCGGCAGCGGGTGGCCCTCGTCGTCCATCGGCACGCGCTTGGGGCCAAGCAAGCCCAGATGCAGCCACAGCGACGCGGAGCCAGGGCCACCGTTGAAGGCAAACGTGATCGGCCTGCGACGGCGGTCGGCCACCGCGTCGAGGGTATAGGCGACGAAGAAGATCGTCGCTCTGGCCTTCGCAGCCTCGACCGTGGGGCCAGTCTCGTTCTGCTTCACGGCCTCTTCGCGCAGCACAATCGTGCCCACCGTCGCGGTGTAGCGCAGATCGCGCCCCTCCACCGTTACGTGGTGCTTGGTCTCAACCAGCCGGTCTACGGGCGTGTCGGTGGGCGGGATGGCTGCCGGTTCGGCGTTGCCGGTTGGCTTGTCGGCCATAGTGATTTGGCTCGCTGTGTGGCTAGTACACGTCGGCGGAAAGGCGCGGCAGATTTTGTACCACGAAGCGCACGAAGGTCACGAAGGTCGAACCACTTCAGTTACTAGATACGGAGCATGGTATGGAGCAGTCCAGCCTTCGTGGGCTTCGTGAGCTTCGTGGTGAAAACCCTGGCGCTTCAGTTACTAGATACGGAGCGTGGCATAGCGCAGTCCGGCCTGCGTGGGCTTCGTGAGCTTCGTGGTGAAACCCCTAGCGCTTTGCGTGGCATAGCGCAGTCCGGCCTTCGTGGGCTTCGTGGGCTTCGTGGTGAAAACCCTAGCGCTGTGGTAAAAACCCTAGCGCTTTTTTGCCGCTCGCTGGGCTGCTACGGCGTAAAACAGTGCGGGTTGGCCCGCATCAGGTCGTCGGACGAGCGGAAGCCCTGGAGTACCATGGGCGTGGCGAGGGAGCCAAGGGCCACAATCGGGCCGGTAAACATGAAGGTGTAGCGCCCCGTGCGCTTCGGGTCAGGCAGCGAACAGTAGCGGGCAAAGCCCTCTTTCCCCAGCTCGGTTTCAACAAACTCGCGGTCGGCGCCCAGCTTGAAGCCCTGGCCGAAGACCTTCACCTGAAGCTGGCGCAGGATAGTCTTATCGAAATCGTGGAGCGTCTGGGTGACGAACATCCAGCCCACGCCGTACTTGCCCGTCATCCGCACACTTTGCGCCAGCAGGGTGCGCGTGCGCGTGCCGTCGCTGCTCTCGCTGGCGTGTTCGCCCGCAAAGAGGTGCGCCTCGTCGAGCACCACCAGCGCATTGGCCTGCTGCCCGCTGTTGAAGCTGCGGTGGATCACCTGGCGCAGCCGCGTCAGAATCTCGTTCAGCAGGAAATAGGGCACCGCATCGTGGCTGCCCTCCTGGCTGAACGAAAGCACGACCACCTCGCGGTTGGTGAGCACGCGCTCGATCACCTGGGAGAGCGGCGTGCGCCCGCTGTCAGTGCGAAAGGCGGTCAGCGCCGTCGCCCACACGCGCTTGAGGCGCGTCTCGTCGAGCTGAAAACGCGCCAGCACATCCTGGGCGCGCTGGCCTTCGCCGGGGGTGGTGCCGGGGCGACTGGCGTAGATCACATCGGCGAAGCGCGCCAAATCCTTGACCAACAGCGGCATATCGGCGCCGCGCAGGTCGTGAATGGGGCGGCGCTTGCCCGCGCTGTCGGTCAACTCGGCCAGCAGCCCCGCGAGGCGCTCGCTGGCCTCACGCTCTTTGTTCGCGCCCTTGAAGCCCAGGTTCTCGAAAAAACCGGCGCGGCGTAACGTCTCGGTGAACGCCTCGGCGCCTTCCAGCGCCACCTCGTCGGTGCTGGTCACCGTGACTTTGCGGCTCTGGCGCAGGCTCGTAAGCAGGCGCTTAATGCTGAAATCAACCCGGTGGTCGCCAGCGGCAAAGCGGTCGCGCCCAAACTCGCCCTGCGGATCAAGGACGAGCAGCCCCAACTCGGGGTTAGCGGCGAAACCCGCCAGCATCTGCGAGGCCAAAATTGACTTGCCGCTGCGCGTCTGGCCGAAGATGCCGAGCATCACCGCCTCGCCGAAACCGCCGCTGTCGGTGCCGCCAAAGTGGCGCAGGGTCAGCGGCACCGGCAGCCCGTCGCCCGGCGAGGTGCCCGCGTAGAAGATGCCCGGCTCGGTGTGAACCAACTCCTGAAGCGCCTCGGCGGTGGCCGGGAAGACCGGCGTGCCGCTTGGGGGCGGCGTCGAGAGCGTGGTGCGGCGGCGCACGCGCCCGTCATCTTCCAGCAGAAAGACGCCCAGGGCCGTGAGCTGTGCGCTAGTCAGGTCGCTCTCGCCCGAAAGGGCCGGCAGGGCACCCTGATGCTTAATCACCGAGCGAATGACCGGGTCTTCGTGCCAGCGGTTGCGCGTAACAATCCCGCCAAGCTGGCAGAGCGCACGCTTACGGTACGCCTTGCCATTGAAGCGTTCCACGACCTCGAAGGTGACCCAGGCGTGATCGAGCGCCCGGTCACGGGCCGTCTCAAGAATGTCCACGGTGAAGGTCGTGGTGCTGTTTGGCGAGCCGATGACGGCAATTGGCTGCATGTACGCCCGTTTCGCACGCAAATGCTAAACACTCGTTCTGAGTATAGCAGGTCAAGAAGCGCTGTCAAGCCAGCAGGTGTCAGGAGTTTTTGGAACGTCGCCCGCCAGCCCCCGCCCGGTGGCAACGTCGCCTTTTACCCCTCACCCCCGGCCCCTCTCCCTCACGGGGAGTGGGGAGATTCGGCATCAGGAAGCGTTCGACCCCCCCCTCTCCCGCTCAGGGAGAGGGGGCTGGGGGGTGAGGGCTGGCGCGGCAACCGGACGTTACAACCGCCCTGCGGTCATGCCGCTGTGCGCCAAGTCGTCATGGTATACTGGGCGCACGGACAGGCCGACCAGGGCCACGCCCGCCCCAGAGGATCTATGTCTTGCCTCGCCGTCGTCATCCTCAACTACAACCGGGCCGACCTGCTGGCCGACTGTCTGGCCTCACTCTACGCCGCCCCAACCCGCTGCACCCTCCAGGTCTGGGTGGTCGATAATGCCTCTCGCGACGGCAGCGCCGCCATGGTTCGCGCCCAATTCCCCCAGGTGCGGCTCATCGTCAGCCCCGTCAATGGCGGCTTCTCGTGCGGGAACAACTTGGCCCTGCGCGAACTGCTCGCGGCGGGTCAGGCCGACGATGTGCTGCTGCTGAACAATGACACGCTCGTGCCCGCCGGTGCGCTCGATGGGCTGGTCGCTTATCTTGCGGCCCACCCCGAGGCTGGCGTCGTCGGCCCGAAGCTCCTGCTGCCCGATGGCACGCTCGATCTGGCCTGTCGGCGCAGCTTCCCCACCCCCGAAGTCTCGTTCTATCGCATGACCGGGCTGGCCCAACGCTTCCCGCATAGCCCGCGCTTCGCCCGCTACAACCTCACCTATCTCGACCCTGACCAGACGGCTGAGGTTGATGCGGTGGTCGGCGCGTGCATGCTCGTGCGGGCGGCGGTGATCGCCGAGGTTGGGCTGCTGGACGAGCAGTTCTTTATGTATGGCGAAGACTTGGACTGGTGCTACCGGATCAAGCAGTATGGATGGCGCGTCATCTATTATCCGCACGTCGTTGTCCACCACTACAAGCGGGCCGCAAGCACCCGTCGGGCCATCCCCTCGCTTCGGGCGTTCTACGCTGCGATGCGGATCTTCCATCGGAAGCACTACGCGGCCACGACGCTGCCTCCCCTCAACACCCTGATCGAGCTTGGCATCACTGCGAAGGAGCTCCTGGCACTTGGCCGCAATCTCCTCCTCCCCCCAGCCGCACGCCGCGTCGGCTAAACCCCACCAGCGGGTGCGGCCACGCACCTGGCAGGCGCTGCTGCGCCTCAGCCTGATCGGCGGCGATCTGCTCGCGCTCAATGGCGCCATGATCGGCGTCTATCGCTTCTTTCGCGCCTCAATTGAGGCCAGCGGGGCGATCATTCCCTCAGACCCGGTCGCCGTGATGCGCTTCCTGCTGCTGTTTAACCTGACGGCCCTGAGCATTTTCGCCGCCAATGGGCTCTACGAGATGCGCCGTGGCGGCTCACGGGTTGACGAGTCGTTTAAGGTCTTCACGTCGGTTGCGCTGACGGCGGTGGGCGCGATTGTGATTAACACGCTGCTGCCGCAAATTGGCTCGGACGATCTGCCGGTCACCCGCGACCTGCTGGTCTGGAGTTGGGCGGCGGCGCTGGTGGGCTGTGTGCTGATGCGCGTGCTGCATCGGGCGACGCTGGTTCAGCTACGCGCCCACGGCATCGACACGCGCCGTCTGCTGATTGTCGGTGCCCGTGAGCCAGGTCGGCTGGTTTGGAACACGATCCGCCGTCGCCCCGAGTTGGGCTACCGCGTCCAGGGGTTTCTTAGCGATACAGAGCCGGTTGGCAGTAGCGTCGAGGGTCTGCCCGTCCTCGGGCACACCGCGCAGCTTGGGCGAGTCATCCACGCAACCCGTGCCGATGAGGTGATCATCGCCCTCTCGGGCCGCTCGACCCAGGATTTAATCGAGATTATCACCCTGGCCGAGGACGAGACGATCTCGATCAAGGTCTACCCCGACACCTTCCAACTCATCACCAATAACGAGTTGTCGATTGGCGACCTGAGCGACCTGCCCCTGGTGTCGGTCAAGAATGCGGCCCTCGATAACCCCTGGAACCGCTCACTCAAGCGCGCCCTCGATGTATTCGTCGCCACCGTGATCCTGCTCTTTGGCGCCCCCGTCTTCATGCTCATCGCCCTCGCGATCCGTCTTGAGTCACGCGGCCCGGTCTTCTTTCTGCAAGAGCGGGTCGGCATGGATACGCAGCCCTTCTGGATGCTCAAGTTTCGCACGATGCGCGTGGACGCCGAGCAGATGGGCACCTGGACGACCCAGAATGACCCACGGGTGACCCGGGTCGGGCGTTTGCTGCGCCGCACCAGCCTCGATGAACTACCCCAGATGATCAATGTCCTGCTTGGCGATATGAGCATCGTTGGCCCCCGCCCCGAGCAGGCCCGCTGGGTCGAGCAGTTCGTCCAGCAGATCCCGCGCTACATGCGGCGGCACAAAGAGAAGGCCGGCCTCACCGGCTGGGCGCAGGTCAATGGGCTGCGCGGCGACACCAGCATCGAGGAGCGCACGCGCTACGACCTCTACTATATCGAGAACTGGTCACTGCTGTTCGATCTTAAAATCATCCTGCGAACAATCGCGAATTTCCTGACTGGGAAGCAGGAAAACGCCTATTGACAGGGGGGGGGGGTGAGAGTATAATGCACGCCGGTTGAGCCAATCAACCGACGTAATTCGAGCCCCCCGTTACGTTTTGGTGACGAATTTCGCGTTCCGGGAAGGCACCCGGCACAGCGCAACACGCAACACTGAACACGAAACAGATGTCGCCGTCGCAGCAGCCACCATCGTCGGTGACGAGCTGAGAAAAGCATGACGGCGCCGGGCGGGCTAGTGTGAGGCTATATGGACGCTTCTCATAATCTGTGCGCGCTGCGCCGTCTGAACTGCACCGACCTACAGCCCAATCGGGGGTGGCCTTTTGGCCTGCTCTGAGATGCATCCTTAAAGCGTCTCTCCTCCCCTTGAGGCTCCTGCCATCGGCGCAGGGGCTTTTTTTGCGCCTCGCCGAACCAATCGGCGCTCTGGTCTGACCATCCCATTGGATGGCACACGCCAGTAACCCCCGCAGCACGCGCCCCGATCACGCCCCCACGTGAGCTGTACGGCTTTTGCCGCACAGCCTGACTCTTTGTGTTCGTTTGTAATCTTCCCAAGGAGGGCATTGGTACAATTGAAACAACAGAGCTATAGCGAGTATATCCAGGGCCACTACGGCGTTGCCGGTGAGGGTGAGCTGACCGATTTCATGGCCCGCCAAAATGGCGACCTGATCCTGGGCGGGCGCCTGAACCTCAGCGAGTTGGCGCGGAGCTACGGCGCCCCCCTTGAGGTCGTCTACACCCCGCAGATCACCGCGCAGGTCGCCCGCATGGGCGCTTGGGCCGAGCAGGCGCGCCTGCTCAGTGCGTACCCTGGTCACTTTCTGTACGCCTATGCCACAAAGGCTAACTTCGCCGCCGAGGCCGTGCAGACGGCGCTACGGGCCGGCGCACACTACGAAACCTCTGCCGCCGCTGATGTGATCATCGCCCATAGCCTCTATCGTCAAGGCTTGCTGCCCGAGGATCGCCTGATCTGCTGCAATGGCTCGAAGGAGCCAAACTATCGCGATGCGATCAGGGGTCTGCGCCTCGCTGGCTGCACGGGCGTCGTGCCCGTCCTCGACGACCTGGACGAGCTTGCGGCGCTCATTGATACGCCCGTGCCGCTGCGCTTCGGTGTGCGCGAACGGGCCGCTGGGAATCGCGACGGGCGCCATCCCGGCAACGACCGCTTC
>CAIWXH010000073.1 GCA_903916565.1 uncultured Oscillochloris sp.
AGCCCCATAGCGGGCGACACGGGGCTTGCTGATGCGCTTGATTTAGCTTGCAGGGGTAGACGTGGGCGCGGCGGGGTCGGTCGGTGCCGAGTGTGGAAACACGGGGGTTACGGCGGTGGCGACGGGGAGCGCGGTGGCGACGGGGAGCGCGGTGGCGACGGGGAGTGCGGTGGCGACGGGGGCGGCGGTGGCGACGGGGAGCGCGGGGGCGACGGGGAGCGCGGTGGCAACGGGGAGTGCGGTGGCGACGGGGGCGACGGTAGTGATGGGGGCGGCGGGGGCGACGGGGGCGACGGAGTCTCCGCTTGTAGTCCAGAGATAGCCCCCCAAGCCAATGAAGGCGGCCAGGATCAACGAGGCCAGCGCGAGGCCAAGACGCGAGAGTGGGCGTTCGGCGGGATCGGCGCGGGCCGTCTCGGGTAGGGGCTGTGTGATTGTGACGTGCGCCGCCTCGCCGGGGGTATCAAGCTCATCGACCTGGGCGATCACCACGGTGATATTGTCGGTGCCGCCACGCTCGTTGGCTAGGTCAACCAGGCGTTGTGCCGCCTCGTCGGGGGGCAGCATCCCGGCCACCTCGGCGATCTCCGCATCGGTGATCAGACCGTGCATCCCGTCAGACGAGAGCAGTACCGTGTCACCGGCCACAACCTGTTCGATGAACAGATCCACCTCGACCTCAGTGATGTGGCCAAGGGCACGGGTGATGATATTACGGATATTCGAGGAGCGCGCCTGCTCGGGGGTCATCAGGCCAGCGGCCACCTGGTCGAAGACAAATGAATGATCCTGCGAGATCTGGCGGATCTGGCCCTCGCGAATCAGGTAGGCGCGGCTATCGCCGACGTTGGCCACATAGAGCGTGTCGCGCAGAAACAGGGCGGCCACGCCAGTGGTGCCCATACTGCCGTGGCCCTCGCGATAAATTTGCTGATTAGCGGCGACGAACGCCTGGCGCAACACCGCCTCGGGGGGGGCCTCGACGCTGTAGGTGGACATGATCGTCTCGACACCGATCCGGCTGGCGACTTCGCCGGCCACATGCCCGCCCATCCCATCGCAGACAACGAGCAGGGTTGCGCTGCCAAACTGCCTGCCGTCGTAGGAGTCCTGGTTGACCTCGCGCCGCATCCCGACATGCGAGCGAGCGCTGAAGCGCACTCTCATCGGCTGCTCCTCATGCGGGCCACGTTCGACGCGCTTTGCGCCAAAAGTATACCACTACTTAAGGCGCCGCGATGCGCCCAGGCAGGCCCCTGCCAGCAGCAGCAACAGCCAGGGCCAGATCGTGTACGGCTGCGCGAAAGCGATCCAGAGGGAGGCACCGCAGGCGGCTAGACCAAGCAGCGACAGCGTCACTTGCGGGGTCGAGGGGGGTGAACGCATAGCAACAAACCTTAGCGCGCCAAGCGCGAGAAGATCACCATGGCGATAGCGACCAGCAGAAAGGTGACGAAGAAAAACAGGTTGCCCCCCGTCGCGCTGGTGAGCATCACGCCGACGGCGACGACAATGAAGGCCATAAACAGACATCCCCGCCGAATGCGGCGGACGCTCTGCTCGACATCGTTATCCTTGGGTTCAGGGGTCATGGGCGACAGCGGGACTTCCGCCTCTCCTTTCGGTTCACACCCCAGGGGTCGCGGGCGTCGCAATATGGTACCACAGGGCAGTGAATTGGCCGACACCATTGAGCTATTGTAATCTCTAGAAAACGTTTCTTTCCGACGTGAGCCATAGCGACATGATATAATCTCCTACAACCGGGAGATGACAGATTTCTCATCACGCCCCGATTACTGTGCCTAGCATCTGTCATAAAACTATATGTTTGATCAAGAGTCCTGGCGGAGCCAAATCACCGAACGGCTGGCTGGTTTCACCCGTAACCCACGCCAAGATATTCAGATTGCTGGCTCGGCCTCGGTGCTGGGCTATATGGCCGTGCGGACGCTCGAGCCATTTCTTGAGGCGTTTCAGACCGAGCCGGTGGCGGCGGTACTGGCCTTGGCCGAGATCACCCGTGGGCCTGGTGCCGATATGATTGTACACCGGGCCAGCCAGATGCGCTTTCAGGTCTCAAACTTGATCGAGCGCGAGCTGCGCTCAAGCGCCGATCTGCGGGCGGCGGTCGAGCAGATCCTCGTCACGCTCAATGTCATCCACGTCGCACGCCAGCGACTCAACAGCAGCCGCGACGAGTGGCTCCGCCTGACCCTGCTCAGCGAGCTTGACGCCTTCAGCCCCGACGAGTTTGCCCAGTTGCGCCGTCTGCTCCACGACCCCGGCTGGCAATCGCGCTACGAGACGATCCGCAGCCTACGGATACGTAACGGCCACTACAGCGCCGCCGACCTGGTGCTGCTCCACGATGGCCTGAGCGATGGAGCCTCGCACGTGCGTGCCGCTGCGGCCCGTATGCTGGGCCAGTTTGCCGGGACGCCGCCCTCGCCTTTGGTGAAGGCGCTCACGCGGGTGGCCTTGTACGACTGCGACCTAGAGACGCGCTACGCCGCCGCCCGCACCCTGGGCGCCCTGCGTGACCGCATTGCCTCGCCCCAGTTGATCGACCACCTGACCTTCTGCCTCAGCGACGAGGACAACTTCGTCCGCTCGGCTGCCGCCCTCGCCCTCGGCCAACTTGGCGAACTGGCGGGCACCCCGACCCTGATCGCCAAGCTCACCGAGATGATCCGCGACAGCGACTTCTACGCCCGCGAGGCCGCCGCCCGCGCCCTTGGGCGCATCGGGAGCGCCGCCGCCACCAGCAGCGTCCTCAACGCGCTGATTGGCGCAATGGAAGACGCCGACGCCAACGTCCACGAGGCAGCGGTCGATGCGCTCACCCGTCTACGTAAGATCCGCGCCACAATGCCGCTCAACCCGGCACGCGCCCCCACCGAGCCGCTGGTCGTGTAGCGCAGCGCCCTGCCGCACCGCGTAGCCCGGTGGCTGAAGCCACGGGCTACGCGGTGCAAAGGCCGCCTGCGCGGCCTGTAGTAGCCTGCGAAGGCAGGCTTCGTCACCAAGAGCCGGGGGCTTCAGCCCCCCGGCAGGCAACATGGGAGCAACCCCCCAGACCTGTCAGGTGCGGCACCTG
Source organism: uncultured Oscillochloris sp. (assembly GCA_903916565.1). GTDB lineage: Bacteria > Chloroflexota > Chloroflexia > Chloroflexales > Chloroflexaceae > CAIWXH01. The sequence continues at coordinate 3,101 of CAIWXH010000073.1, forward strand.
ACAGGTCTTTGGCGGCATAGTTCTGAGGAACGCAGCGCAGGGGTCTAGTCGGGATGCTTCGCTGGCGCTCAGCATGACACGCCTTACCTACGGCGTAGAGAGCGTGGGCGTTGCGCTGCCGCCGAGCGCGGGCGTTGCGCTACCGCCGAGCGCGGGCGTTGCGCTGCCGCCGAGTGTGGGCGTTGCGCTGCCGCCGAGTGTAGGCGTTGCGCTGATGGGCATGGCCGCGACGGGGGTGCGGAGCAACGAGGGGATGATCAGCGTCTGTCCGGGCTGTAGATTATTCGGATCCGTCATCCCATTAGCGGCAACGACCTCCTCCACCGTCGTAGTAAAGCGCTCAGCCAGGGCGCTCAGGGTGTCGCCAGCCTGCACCGTGTAGAGCGCCGCCGGGGTGGGCGTCGGCAGGCCCAGGTTCGCGAACGCTGTGGCGGTCGCCTCAAGATCAAGCGTGGGCGCAGGGGTGATGTCAAGCACCGCAGGCAACGTCGGCAGCACCGTCAGCGGGGGCGCGGGGGCGCAGGCGGTGATGCTCGCAAGCAGACAGATGATGAGCAGGGTTTGGCGGCTAAACACGGGGTAGAGAAGGAACACAGTGCAGGTACCTCAGTGATATGGGGTATACTGTAGCCCATTGTACCGATTTGATCCAGGGTGCGCTATGCCGATTACATTAAAAAGCCCCCGCCAGATTGAACTGCTCCGTGAAGCCGGACGGCTTGTACGCGAGACCTTCGATCTGCTGCGTGAGCATATCCGACCCGGTGTGACGACTGCCGAGATCGATAGCATTGCCGAGACGTTCATCCGCTCGCGTGGCGCCGACCCGATCTACAAAGGCTACGTGCCGCCAGGTCGGCGGAATACGCGGAACATTCCGCCCTTCCCCGGCACCATCTGCGCGTCGGTGAACGACGTGATCTGCCACGGCATCCCGAGCAAAAAAGAGCGGCTGCGCCAGGGCGACATCATCGGGGTGGACATTGGGCTGCGCCTCAACGGCTGGATCGGTGACGCCTGCGAGACCTTCCCGGTTGGCGAGGTTGACGACGCCACCCAGCACTTGCTGGTCACGGCCAAGCGCTGCCTCGACCTGGGGATTGAGCAGGCCCATGTCGGGAAGACCCTGGGCGACATTGGGGCCGCCATTCAGCGCTATGCCGAGGGCCTTGGCTTTTCGGTGGTACGCGAGTACACCGGCCACGGTGTGGGGCGTAACTTGCACGAGGATCCGACGGTGCTGCACTATGGCGAGCCGGGCACGGGGCGGAAGATCCTGGCCGGGATGGTCTTTACGATTGAGCCAATGATCAATGCTGGCGGCGCCGAGACGAAGCTGGAGCGTGACGACTGGACCGTTCGCACCGCCGATGGGCGACGCTCCGCGCAGTTCGAGCATTCGCTGGCGATTACCGAGGATGGGCCGATCCTGCTGACGGTCTGAGCAGGCACCTATGGACACCAATCTGCCCCTTGAGTTTCAGCTCGTCGCCGCCCTGCTCGCCGATGATCAGGCGCAGGCCCGCGAGCTTGCGCGGGAGCTTCACGCACGCGGCTTTGCCGTAGCCACGCTCAACGCGGCGCTTGCGGCGCATCCCGAACTAGAGGCACCCCTCTTCGCTGTCCTCCAGGCGGTCGTCCCGTTGTCGCGGCGGGCGGCGAAGCGGCGAGCCATTCGTGCCGCCGAGGAGCGCGACTGGGGCGACTGGCCCGAGGGCAAGCGGCCCCGTGAGTGAACAACCAGCGTGCGGAGCGGGTCAAGCCCGCTCCGCACGTCTTTCTGTACAACCCCGGAATTATACGGTCTTGGGCCTACAACAGCCGGTAGATCACGATGGTGGCGGGGCCACTGGTGTCACGCAGCAACACCTCGATCTTGCCAGCGCTGACCGTGCCACGGCTGTAGGGGTCGAAGTTGGCCTCACCCTCGACATAATAGTAGTAGGTCATGTTCTCTAGGCTAAAGCCGCGCAGATTGCTGGAGTGGACACTCAGGCCGGGGGCGACCTCGATCAACGGGTCGTCTACCGCATCAGCGATGCGGGCGCGAATGGCCTCTTGAATCGGGGCCAAGTCGTGCGCGGCGGCAAGGGGCGTAGTCGTCGGCAGGCTCCACGCCAGCAACCCCATCAGCACGCCGATCACCAGCAGCAGATCAAAGACGAGCATCACGGCAAAGGCCCGTGGCCCGATCCGATGCACCGAACTTACCTCATCGCGGATGGCGCACTCTGCGCCTGTGTGGGTCGTAACGTTGATCACGCCGTGGCCTTCTTTGTCCCGTGGCGCCGTCAGTCAAGTTTATAAAACCGAGAGGTGTGACAGCGAAGTCACGCTTCAAGTGGAGCAAGAAGCGATAACGCAAGTCTACCAAAAAGCTACAACATTCGCTATAGGGCGAACGTTATAGCAGGCTGAGTTCTAACGTATCATCCTGATTGTACGGTGCGCTAGTGTCTATGACGAGCCAACTGGATCTAAAGATGCAGCGTTCTAAGCCAAATCTGGTGGCCCTTCTAGTCGCGTGGGGCGCGGGCACCATCGAGGCACTGCTGCTCGTGCGCCTTGTGGCCCGCCTGCTCGCTGCGCGGCCAGACAACCCCGCCTTCGCGGTATTATACGGCATTACCGGCCCGTTTGTCACCTCCCTTGTGGCACTCGACTACGATCAGTCACGGTTCGGGGCCGCGCTGGAATTTTCCACCTTGGTGCTGAGTTTTTGTGTGCCGCTGATCGCCTACCTGATCTGGATTCTGCTTACCCGACGCAACCGCGCTGCCAGTTCTGGCGTCTAACATGCAAGTATCGTACCAGGGGTTGTGAAGAGGACGGCTATGCAGAATCTTGGCGACCTTGTTTTCTGGCTCTTCGTGGCGATGGGCCTTGCGGTGGCGATGGCCGGGGTGGGCCTAGCCCTGATCTGGCGCCAGATCAGCCAATTGCGGGTGCCGTCAACTGCGGGCTTCTTCGCCACGCTGCACTACGTCCCGCTACGCCTCGTCATCCTGCTTGATCTGCTTGACTTTGGGCTTGATGTGTTCGCCGCGCCAATCAGTTGGCTCGTCCTCGACCGGCTGGGCCTGAAGAGTCTACGCAACAAGGCCGCAATCGAGGCGCTCATCCCCTTCACGCAGCCGATTCCTACCTTTACCATCAGTTGGGTCGCGGCCCGCACCCTGAACCTGGGCGATGAACCGCACACGCAGATGCGCGAGGGCCATGGCAGCGTGGTGCGCTAAGGAGTTGCGATGCTCACCTACCAATCTAGGGCGTTGACTCGGCTCTTCGGCCTGGTGGCGCTGCTGTGCGCCTTGTTTAGTGCAGGCGCGGCACAGTCCGCCGAGGCGGTCGTCCACGCGGTGCTGTTCTACGCCCCGACCTGCCCCCACTGCCATGTGGTGATGGAGCAGGTGCTGCCGCCCCTTCAGACGCGCTACGGCACCCAGCTCCGCATGCTCACGGTCGATGTGAGCCAGCCCGCTGGACAGCGCCTCTACGAGACGACGACCACGACCTTCGCCATCCCTAATGATCGACTCGGCGTGCCGGCCCTGGTGGTTGGCACCGAGTTGCTGGTTGGCAGCGAGGAGATTCCCGCCCGGCTCCCCGTACTGATTGAGGCCACCCTCGCCGCTGGGGGCAACGACTGGCCCGCCATCGCGGGGCTGGATGCCTGGCTGAGCGCAGATGGGCCAGCGGCCACGCCAGCGAGCGCCCCCGCGCTGAGTCCCTTCCAGCGTGACCCGCTGGCGAATGGGCTGGCCCTCGTCCTGCTGCTCGCGATGATCGGCTCGGTCTTGGCACTGCTACGCAACTTGCGCCCGCCCTTTGCTTGGGCCACGTCGGCGTGGCGCATGCGTGCGATCCCCAGCGTGGCGGTGGTCGGCCTGGGCGTGGCGCTCTATCTCGCCGTGGTAGAGGTGAGCGGCACGCCTGCGGTGTGTGGGCCGCTGGGCGACTGCAACACGGTGCAGCAGAGTCCCTACGCCCGCCTGTTCGGTGTGCTGCCGATTGGGGTGCTGGGCGTCGTGGGCTACATCGCCATCCTGGCAGCCTGGGCGCTGCGCCAAGCGGGCGGAACCAGCGCTGAGCGTGCCGCAACGCTCCTTCCGGCGCTGACCTTCCTGGGGACGCTCTTCTCGATCTACCTGACCTTCCTTGAACCCTTTGTGATTGGGGCGACCTGTATGTGGTGCCTCAGTTCGTCAGCGCTGATGCTGGCGCTGCTCTGGCTTACCGTGCCCAAGCACACGCACGCAGTGCGGCGGGGTAAAGCCCTGCGGCACTGATGGACACCCGCCCGGTGGCTGGAAGCCACGGGCTACGCGGGACGAAGGCCGCCTACGCGGCCTGGATGAGCCTGCGAAGGCAGGCTGCGCCAACCAAGAGCCGGGGGCTTCAGCCCCCCGGCTGCACGACCTGACAGGTGCGCGCACCTGTCAGGTCTTTGCTGCGCCCGGCGTCCCGTTACTCCCGCGTGGGCTGTGTCCATTCACCGCTGAGATGCAGCGTGGCGCTTAGGGGGAGATCCGCGCTGCTGGTGCCGATGAGCAGCGTGAAGTCGCCTGCCTCGGCGACCCACGCCTGTCGGCTATCGTCGAAGTACGCCAGCGCACGCATGTCCAGCGTGAGCGTCACCGCCTGCGTTTCGCCGGGCTGCACCGTCACCTTGGCGAACGCCTTGAGTTCCTTGGCTGGGCGCTCAAGCCGCGCTTCGTGGTCGCGCACGTAGAGCTGAACAACGGTCTGCCCGGCCCGCGTGCCCGTGTTCGTCACGGGCACAGTGACGGTCAGCGTGGCCCCCGGCGCGATCACCTCCGCGCTTAGGCGCGGCTCGCCCAGCGCAAAGGTGGTGTACGAAAGCCCAAAGCCAAAGGGAAAGCGCGGCGTCAGCCCCGCGTGGTCAACGTGACGGTAGCCGACGTACAGCCCCTCGCGGTACGCGACGTGCCCATCCTCGCCGGGGTACTGGCGATCTGGATGCTCCGGGTGAACCGGGTCGTCCGCCAGACGGGCCGGGAAGGTCTGCGGCAGCCGCCCGCCGGGGTCGGCGTGGCCGAGCAGCACGTCGGCGATGGCGTGCCCCGCCTCTTGGCCGGGGAACCAAGCCTGAAGCACCCCGCGCACCTCGTCCAGCCAGGGCAGCAGCACCGGGCCGCCGGTCTGAAGCAGCACGATGGTGTTGGGGTTGGCCTGGGCGACGGCACGCACCAGCGCATCCTGGCGGTCAGGCAGCTCCAGCCCCCAGCGGTCAATGCCCTCGGTTTCCCAGTCGCTGTTGGTGCCAACACAGACCAGCGCGTAGTCCGCCCCCGCCGCAAGCTGGGCCGCATCCGCGATGCTGCGCTCGGGCAGCGGTCGGCGCATGCCGAAGCGCACGGCGCTCAGTGGGGCGATGCCCACCTCAACCTGATGCGGCGTAAACTCGATGACAACCTCGTGCGTGCCAGCGCTCAAGCAGCAGTTGGCGCGCAATTCGTTGCTGCCGAAGCCGAAATAGGTGTCACCGGGCTGAAACTGCGTCCAGTTGTCAAGCAGCACCTCGCCATCAACCATGAGACGGCTCAGCCCGGCGCTGACGAGGCTCAGTTCGTACGTATCCGCCGCTGCGATAGTGAGCACGCTGGTCATGCGGGCGCGAACGTCGGCGGGCAGACCGACCAGCGGGTGATACCACATTATTTCGCCCAGGGGCCGCGCATCACGCGCAATGATCGTCTCGCTGTCGGCGGCGCGATATTCGATCTGGAGCGCCGCCGGAGAGATGGGCAGGAGCTTGTCGTTTTCGCACCCCGGCGCGTAGCGCACGCGCTCCTCGCCCAAGGCGGCGCGCAGCCCATCAAGCGGCGACACGCGGCGCTGGGCGTTCATCTGGGCGCTGCCGCCGCCCATTACTTGCGCGGTGGCGGCGTTGGGGCCGATCACGGCGACCGTCGCGTGCGCCGGGAGCGGCAGGATGCCACCGGCGTTCTTCAGCAGCACCGTGCCCTCGGCGCCCGCCCGACGGATGAGGGCGCGGGTGTCGGCGTACTCCTCGTCGCGCTCGGCCTCAACGCGCACATCTTGGGGCTGATCGAGCGTGCCGGTGCGCTCGATCAGCCGCAGGACATTTTTAGCCGCCACGCGCACGGCGGCGCGAGTGGCCGCGTCGGCCTCGGCCTCGGCGAGCAAGCCAGCGCGGGCGTAGGCTGGCCCCGGCATCTCTAGGTCGAGACCAGCGCGCACGCTCGCCCCGGCAGCGTGGGTGCCGCCCCAGTCGCTCATCACCAGGCCAGCGAAGCCCCACTCGCCGCGCAGCAGTTCGCGCAGCAGCCACGGGTGTTCGCTGACGTAGGTGCCGTCGAGCCGGTTGTAGGCGCTCATCACAGCCCAACTGCCGCCCTCCTTGACCGCCAGTTCGAAAGGCAGCAAATACAGCTCGCGCAGCGCACGCGCAGGGATGTCGCTGCTGATGGTGCCGCGCTGATACTCGGACTCATTCCCCACAAAGTGCTTGACGGTCGCGGCGACGCCCGCCGCCTGTAGCCCCTGGATGTAAGCGGCGGCGAGCTTGCCGACCAGCAGCGGGTCTTCGGCGTAATTCTCGAAGTTGCGCCCGTTGCGCGTGCTGCGGAGCAGGTTCACGGTGGGCGCAAGCAGCACCCCCGCGCCCTTGTCACGGGCCTCACGCGCCAGGAGCCGCCCGACCTCGCGCAGCAGCGCGACATCCCAGGTTGCCCCAAGGGCGATGCCGACGGGAAAAGCGGCGGTGCGCTTGCCGCCAATCAGGGCGCCGCCGCCGCGTGCGCCCGCAGGCCCATCAGTGACTTTCAGGGCCGGGATGCCCAGGCGGGGGAGCGGCACGGTTGTCCAGACATCGGCACCAGCGAGGAGGGCGACCTGCTCGGCAAGCGTCAGTTGGTCTAGCAGCGCAGCGACTCGGTCGGGTGCCGCTGAAGACGCAAGAGGTGTCGCGTTCACATGATCCTCCTTGTTAGAGCAGGGGTCAGGAGTCAGGGGTCAGGGGTCAGGCCGAACGCAGGGCTGATGCAACGTCCTAGTGAACGCGCATCGCCGCGCCGCCGGGGGACTAAAGTCCCCGGCTCTTTCGGTGCGAAGCCGACCTTCGTCGGCTGAAGCAGCCCGCTTCAGCGGGCTTCGTACACCATAGCCCGTGGCTTCAGCCACCGGGCGAGGGGCACCTGACGACGTTGCATCTGCCGTATTTAAAGCGGCGCGCCCTACAGAAATAGCGACACCGTGTAGATCACCAAACCCGCCAGCCCACCCACCACCGTCCCGTTGATGCGAATGTACTGGAGATCGCGCCCGAACTGAAGCTCGATCTTGCGTGTGACCTCTTCGGCGGACCAGGTGTTGACGGTCTGGGTGACAAAGTCGCCCGCCGAGCGCCCGTAGCGCTGAATGACATAGCGAGCCAGATCCTCGGCCCAGCTATCGACGCGCAGACGCCACTCGGGGTCGGTCTCAAGGACATCGCCCAGATGCGCGAGGCCCAGGGCAATTGACTGGCGCAGCGACGAGTCGGGCGCGGTGCTTTGGGTCGTCAGGCTCAACTTCAGGTCTTGCCAAAGATCGCTGGTCACCTGGCGCAACAGCGGGTGCTGCAACAAGTCACGCTTCAGATCCTCGCCACGGGCGCGCACCTCGGGGTCGTCCTGCAAGTTGACGATCCAGTGGTCAAGGGTCTGGGTAAACTCGCCGTAGAGCGGATGCTCAGGGTCGGCGCTCAGCTCAATCAGCATCTTACGGGCACCGTCGAGCAGACGCTCGTAGATCTTCTGGTCGAGTTGCACCATGCGCGGAATCCACGACGGCAACTCGCCCGCGATGCGCTTACGGATGCTGCCCTGGTTGGTCTCGACCCACTGGGTTGCCACACGGGCCAACTGGAGCAGCACGTCGCGCTGGCGCTGCTCGACCACCATCACGCCCAGGAGCTTCGCCACCAGCGGCGTGGCCGGGACGGCGGCCACGCGCTCGCTCAGGGCGCGCTGGATCAGCCCGCCAACCTCCTCGTCATTGACCACGCGCAGCAGCGCCGAGAGGCTCTCGGCGGCGAGGTCAGCGATCTGAACGCTGCGCTCGGGCTGGCGCAGCCAACGGGCGAGCTTACCCGCGACATCTTGACGGCGCACGCGAACGATAATCTTATCCGCGTCAAGGAAATTACGCTCGATAAAGCGACCGAGGCTGTCGGCGATACGGTCTTTGCGCTGGGGGATAATCGCCGTATGGGGGATGGGGAGGCCGAGGGGGTGACGAAAGATGGCCGTCACGGCGAACCAGTCGGCCAGGGCACCGATCATCGCGGCTTCGGCGAAGGCGCGCACGAAGCCGACCCACCACCCTAGCCCCTGGAACAGTGACGCGATCAGAAAGATAGCCGTTACAGCCACGAGCAGCCCGGTGGCAGTGCGCTTCATACGCCGCAGGTCTACGGCGCGCTGTTGTTCGTCCATGGTTCCGATTGTACGTTACGGTGCGCCTAAGGGTTGCGCCGCGATGGCGGGGCCATCATCAGCCTACGCACTACAGGCGAGTATAGCATGGCATGGCATGGCGCGGCGGGCGCATGGGGTGGCCGAAGGCATTCCCTTTACCAAAATTTTACCGTTGGCTTATTGTTACTTCACCCATACGCCATACAATAGCAGTACCGTAATGATCGACCTGTCGAAATGTCCCCGTGAGCGCTTGCCCGCCGCGCTTGCTTGCGGTATCGCGCCGTGCGTGGTATCGTTTGCGCTGCCGTAGGCTTCACTAGGCTGGCGTGTTTTCTGACCCAACCCTCAGAGAGGAGGCGTTCGCATGGGCTACGCGGATCTTCACCGTCGCTCGGTCGAGGACCCACAAGGTTACTGGGGCGAGCTTGCCAATGAGCTGCACTGGTATACGCCGTGGGACAAAGTGCTTGATGATAGTAACGCCCCCTTCTACCGCTGGTTTGTCGGCGGTGAGACGAACCTCTGCTATAACGCGGTTGACCGCCACGCCCTCGGCGCCCGCCGGGGCCAGGCCGCGTTGATCTGGGAAAGTCCCGAGACCGGGAAGTCCCGCACCCTCACCTATTTTGAGCTGTTCCGCGAGGTTAATCGGCTGGCTGGGGTCTTTAGCGGCCTGGGCGTGGGCAAGGGCGACCGGGTGATCATCTACATGCCGATGGTTCCCGAGGCGATCTTTGCGATGCTGGCCTGCGCCCGCCTGGGCGCCATTCACTCGGTGGTCTTCGGCGGCTTCTCGATCACCTCGCTCGCCTCACGCATTGATGACGCCACCCCCGTACTGATCGTCACCGCCGACGCCGGTATGCGGAAAGGGCTGCCCGTCCCGCTCAAGGACATTGTTGATAAGTCGCTTGAGGCCACCGAAACCCACAGCGTGCGCCATGTGCTCGTGCTTGACCGTGGCCTGGTGCCGGTCGAGCTGAAAGAAGAGCGCGACCTCGACTGGGCCGACCAGCTTGAGAAGCGCGGTGTGGCCTACATCGCGCCCACGCCGATGCTCTCGACTGACCCCTTGTACATCCTCTACACGTCGGGCACGACCGGCAAGCCCAAGGGCGTGGTGCGCGACACCGGCGGCTACATGGTGGCGCTGCACGCCTCGATGAGCCAGATCTACGACTGCGGCGACGGCGATGTCTTCTGGTCTACCTCGGACATTGGCTGGGTCGTCGGCCACAGCTATATCGTCTACGGCCCGCTGCTTAGGGGCGTGCCCACGGTGGTCTATGAGGGTCGCCCCGACCACCCCGACCCCGGCGTCTGGTGGCGCGTGATCGAGAAGTACGGCGTCACCCACGTCTTTACCGCGCCCACCGCCCTGCGCGCCCTGCGGAAGTTCCCCGACCAGTGGATGAAGAGCGCCGACATTAGCTCGCTGCGGATTCTGTACGCCGCTGGCGAGCCGCTGGACGCGCCGACCTACGAGTGGGCCAAGGAGACCCTTGGCGTGCCGGTGATTGACCACTACTGGCAGACTGAGAGCGGCTGGAGTATGCTCACCAACCCGGTTGGCGTCGAGCATCTGCCGATCAAGCCCGGCTCGCCCACGGTGGCCGCCTTCGGCCACAAGCTTGAGGTGGTGGACGCCGATGGTAACTCGATCCCCCGTGGCGAGAAGGGCTTTCTGGTTGAACACGGCCCGCTGCCTCCCGGCACGTTGCTGACGCTGTGGAATGACGACGAGCGCTACATCACCAGCTACTGGGAACACTTCAAGGACAAGCAGCTCTATATGAGCGGCGACTACGCCATCCAGGACGAGGACGGCTATTACTGGATGCTTGGGCGGGCCGACGAGGTGCTGAATGTCTCGGGCCATCGCCTGGGCACGCGAGAGATCGAGGAGGCCGTCGCGGGCCACCCCGCCGTCGCCGAGACCGCCGTCATTGGGGTGCGCCACGAGCTCAAGGGCGAGGGCGTGCTGGTGCTGGCGGTGCTCAAGCAGCATATCGCCCCCGCCGACCAAGACGGCGTCTCACGCGAGATTACCAAGCTGGTGCGCGAGCGGATTGGCCCCATCGCCACCCCCGACGCCATCCACTTTGTCAGCATGTTGCCCAAGACGCGCTCGGGCAAGATTATGCGCCGCGTCATCCGGGCCGTCTACCAGGGTGACAATATCGGTGACCTGAGCACCATCGAGGACGGCGCCACCGTGGATATGGTGCGCGAGGCCGTCGATTTGCTCAAGGGCGATCTCTAACTACTTCGGCAGCGGGGGCGGCGCTCGGCACCGCCCCCCGCTGCATGATTCCAACTTGTCGGAACATTGTGCCAAGGAACTAGGAGGCTACCCGAAATGACTGAGACCCGCGATGTGACGATGCCGTCCCACAGCGAAGTGTTTACCCCGGCCCAGTCGATTGTCGATAACTCGAATGTGATGGCCTACGCCCGCAGCAAGGGCCTCGCCACCTACGATGAGTTGTACCAGTGGACGCTTGACAATAACGAGCAGTTTTGGGCCGATATGGCCAACGAGTTGGAGTGGTACGAGCCGTGGGATCGCGTGCTGGATGACGACAACAAGCCCTTCTTCAAATGGTTCGTCGGCTCCAAGACCAACATTGTCCACAATGCGATTGACCGGCACGCCCGCTCGTGGCGCAAGAACAAGCTCGCCATGGTCTGGGAGGGTGAGGACGGCACGCAGCGCACCTTCTCGTACCACGCGCTGAACCGCGAAGTCAGCAAGATGGCGAACGTCCTCAAGAGCGTGGGCGTCAAGAAGGGCGACATTGTCACCATCTACCTGCCGCGCATCCCCGAGCTGCCGATGTTCATGCTGGCCTGCGCGAAGATCGGCGCGGCGCACAGCGTCGTCTACGGCGGCTTCTCCGAGGCGGCCCTGGCCGACCGCTTGGCCGACGCGCAGAGCAAGGTGCTCATCACCGCCGACGGCGGCTTTATGCGCGCTAAGATTATCGAGCTGAAGAAGATCGCCGACGAGGCGCTGGCCCGCACGCCCACGGTGCAGACCTGCCTCGTGGTCAAGCGCACCGGCCACGCCGTCAACATGGAGATCGGGCGCGACCTGTGGCTGCACGAGCTGCTGAGCTTGCCGATTGCCAGCGCCGAGTGTCCCACCGAGGTGATGGACGCCGAAGACCCGCTCTTCATTCTCTATACGTCGGGCACCACCGGCAAGCCCAAGGGCGTGGTGCACACGCACGGCGGCTACATGGTCGGCACCTACGCCACGCTCAAGATGGTCTTCGACCTGAAGGAGGAGGATCGCTACTGGTGCGCCGCCGATCCGGGCTGGATCACGGGCCACAGCTACATCGTCTACAGCCCGCTGCTGAACGGCGCGACCTCCTTCATCTACGAGGGTGCGCCCAACTATCCCTTCCCCGACCGCTGGTGGTCGCTGGTCGCCCGCCACTCGATCAGCGTGCTCTACACCTCGCCCACCGCCATTCGCGGCCTGATGCGCTTCGGCGAGGCGTGGCCCTCACGCCACAACCTGAGCAGCTTGCGGCTGCTGGGTTCGGTCGGCGAGCCGATCAACCCCGAGGCGTGGCGCTGGTACTACAGCGTGATTGGCAAGGACCGCTGCCCGATTATGGATACCTGGTGGCAGACGGAGACCGGCCACTTTATGATCACCCCGACTCCCGCGATGCCGCTGAAGCCCGGTAGCGCCACCAAGGCGTTCCTTGGCGTCGAGGTGGACGTGATCCACGAGGACGGGACGTCCTGTGCGCCCAATGAGGACGGCTTGCTGGTGATCAAGCGCCCCTGGCCCGGCATGATGCGGACGATCCTCAACGACCCGCAGCGCTATGTGGACACCTACTGGACGAAGGTGCCCGGCCTCTACGCTGCTGGCGATAGCGCCCGCAAGGATGAGGACGGCTACATCTGGGTGATCGGTCGCCTCGACGATGTGATCAAGGTCTCGGGCTACCGCCTGGGCACCGCCGAGATCGAGAGCGCCTTGGTCAGCCACCCGTCGGTGGCCGAGGCGGCGGCGATTGGCCTGCCCCACGAGGTCAAGGGCAACGCCATTCACGCCTTCGTCATCCTGCGCGCTGGCTTTGATGGCGGCCAGAAGCTTGAGGATGAGCTGCGCGCCCACGTCGGCCACGAGCTTGGCCCGATTGCGCGCCCCGACATCATCACGTTCGTCAACGCGCTGCCCAAGACGCGCTCGGGCAAGATCATGCGCCGCGTGCTGAAGGCCCGCGCCCAGGGTCTGCCCGAGGGTGATGTGAGCACGCTAGAGGAGTAAAGTTCAGGGAGGGCCAAGCCCTCCCTGAAACCCTCTCATTGATACGGCTATAGGGGCGTTGCGCCCCTATAGCCGTATTATTAACCCCATCAGCTTGCGCCGGTAGCTGCCGCTGTTGAGCTTCTGCCAGCGGGCGGGCAGCGCGGCGGTGAGCTGTAGGCGCTCCTCTTCGCGCAGGGCGAGGTAGGCACCCACGGCGGGCGCGGTTGTGGCGGCGTCGGCGTGCGGGGCCAGCAGGTGCTGGGCCACGGTGCCGTCGTTGAGTGTGCCCAAATGATCCTGGAAGGCCACCAGGGGCTTGACGGCTTCCTCGGCGGATGCGCCAAGGGTGTCGGCGAACAGCTCAAGCACGTAGCGGAGGCGCTTGCCGTCAATCCGCATCGCGTGGAGCGCCGCGTCGTCCGTGGGCAGGCCGTCGCGGTCGTGGGCGCGCAGCGCCTCATAGTGACGCCAGAGCGTGCTGCCGCCCAAGTCGCGCACGCGGGGTGCATTGTCCCAGGACGCGGTGGCGCTGATGGTCACCGCGAAGGCGTGCAGAAAAGCGGCGTGGTCGGCACTCGCGCATACAGCCACCAGCGCGGCGTGGGCTGTGCGGCGCTCCTCGCGCAAGGCGGCGACCAGCGCCTCCAGCGCGGGGGCCAGTGGCTCGCCCAGACTCGCGGCGCGAGCCTGGAGGTCGGCCAGCAGCACATCGCGGTCGCGCACGGCCCCGGCGGCCTGGGCGATGCGCCGAATCGCCTTTGTGTAGACACGCACAGCATCGTCACGGCAGACCGGCGCCAACAGGCGTAAGGTCGCCCGCAGGCGGCGCGTGGCGATCCGCAGCGCGTGGATCGGCTCGCTGGCTTGGTCGGCGCACACCTCGCGCTCGGCGGCGAGCAGGCGGCGCAGGTGGCGGCGCAGCAGCACGCGGCCCAGTTCGGCCAGCGCCACCTCGGGGGCGGCGTACCACGGGGCAAGGCTCGGTGCCTCGGCCTCGCCGGGTTCACCGAGAGTCGCGGCCCCGTCGGGTTCACCAAGCACCGTAGGCGTGTCAGATTCGCCAAGCGCCGCAGACTCAAGCAGGGCAGGCGCAGCGTGTAGCGGCTCAGCAAAGACCTTGGCCCACAGGTCGGCCTTCGCCACAGCGCGGGTGCCGTCGCTGACTGCGTGGGGGCCAGCCAGATGAAGCAGCAGCGCACCCGCGACTGGCTCGACGGCGACGAGGCTGGTCGTCTGCGTGTGGGCCTCGTCGAGACCGTCGGCGACACGCACGATGGCGGCCAAGCGCAGCGCCTCGCGCTGGCCCTTCTTGCCCAAAGCCAGGTAGGCTGGCTCAAGCTGGGGGCGCACCTTCTTGCGGTGGAAGGCGACCATACAGGCGACCAGGGCCTGCTCACGGTGGTTCACGGCGTGAAGAGTGTGGCGCAGCACGATGTCACGCCCGACAAGGTGATGGGCTGGCGGGTCGGTGGTGAGGCCAACATTGTGCAGCAGCGCGCCAAGCTCAACCAGATGGCGCTGAGCGACGGGCAGCTTATAGCGCCCGGCCACCGCGTCGAAAAGCGCGAGGGCCAAGTCGGCCACATGGCGGGCGTGGCGTTGGTCAACCTTGTACAGCTCAAGCAGGGCGGTAACGTCCATAGTTGTTATCCCTACGGTATTGGGACTAGGCGCAACCCCTTTCAAATAGGGACTGCCGCCGTCCAGCCCTCACCCCCCAGCCCCCTCTCCCTGAGCGGGAGAGGGGGAGCCGGAAGCATCCTGCTGCGGAATCCCCCCTCTCCCCGTGAGGGCGAGGGGCCGGGGGTGAGGGGCAAAGGCCGGTGCGAGATCGGCTTATCTGAATGGGACTAGACGTTACCCCGCAAGCAGGGCTAACGCCTGCTGAAGTTTGCTCTGCGGCTCGGGGGTGAGGCTGATATGGGCGCGGAGCGCTGCGGTGAGTACCGTCAGGTCGTCACGCTTCCCCGCAGGCATCAGCTCAATCTCAAGCTCGGTGAAGGGGCGCTCGTGTGCGCCTGCCCGCATGATGCCCTGGTCGAGGCAGATCTCGGCCACCGTGGTGCCGCTGCGGCTGGCGTAGAGGATGTGGCGCTCGGTGGTGATGGTGACGGTGGGGGCCAGCGGGACGCCGCCGGTGAGGGCGAGCGCCAGGTCGCGGGCGACGCCGGGTGCCCATGTGGCGGGGCTAGGGTCAGCGCCAGCGAACTCGTACTCGGCGCGACGGTGGACGGCGTCGGGGCCAACCTCGGCGGGGCCTTTCAGCGTGACCAGGGTGTGGGGGCCGATGCGGCGCACGCGCAGGCCATGGCGGGCCGCCGTTAGGCGACCGTCATGGGTGTCGTAATAGGTGTTGAGTTGCTGCTCGGGGGCGGGGGCAGGGGTTAGTGTGTAGGGGGCAAGTAGACGCAGGCTGGCGACGCGGCGCAGATCTGCTGCCGTGACGCGGAACTTTGCCTCGATCTCCATAGTTTTTAGCTACCATAAGCGCAAGCCTACGCGGCACAATCTCGATCCAACTACCGTTAGCATACCACAGGCGCTCTAAGCTAGGAGCGCTACCGGGAATGACTGTCGGGGCTGATGCAAAGTCGTGCTAAACCCCTCTCCCCCGGCCCCGCTCCCACAAGGGGAGCGGGGAGATTCCGCAGCAAGATGCGTTCGGCTCCCCCTCTCCCTTTATGGGAGAGGGGGCAGGGGGGAGAGGGTGGGCGCGGCAACCAGACTTTGCATCAGCCCTGCCTCCGGCGCTGCGCGGCGGGACTTTGAGACGTAGCCCTATCATGGCAGCCCAGCGCATTGACACCGCCCCGCCCTTCAGGCTATAGTGCCCATGCATGGCACTGTTTTCCGCCCTGTGGAATTATCCAGGCTAACGCGCCTATGGTTCAGTCGCTCAACCGCGCCCTCGATGTGCTTGAAGCGCTCGCCGCTGGCAGCGACGATGTCGGCATCTCGCAGATCACGGCGCGCACCGGCCTGCCGCTCGGCACCGTCCATCGGCTGCTCAGCAGCCTCGTCGCCCGTGGCTACGCCGCCCAGGATCTTGAGACGCGCCTGTACGGCCCCGGCCCCAGGCTGCTTGAGGTGGCCGCCCGCGCCTCGGCCAGTCGGCGCTTTAGCCTCAGCCGAATTGCCCGCCCCGCGCTGCTTGGCCTCACCACCGCCACCGGCGAGACCAGCAACCTGCTCGTGCTCAACGGCGACGAGGCCGTCTACAGCGAACAGGTCGCCAGCCCGCACCTCGTACGGATGTTCACCGAGGTCGGCCAGCGCGTGCCGCTCTACTGCATCGGGGGCGGCAAAGCCATGCTTGCGGGCTTCGCCGACGATCAGCTTGAGGCATACCTCGACCGCACCACGCTCTGCGCCTTTACGCCCAAGACCAAGGCCACCGCCGAGAGCCTGCGCCACGAGCTTACAGGCGTCCGTGAGCAGGGCTTCGCTATTGATGATGAGGAGCGCGAGGTTGGCGTCTGCTGCATCGCCGCCCCGATCTTCGACCGCCTCGGGCGCTGTGTCGCCGCCCTCAGCATCTCTGGCCCGACCACCCGTATGAGCCGTGAGCGCGCCCTGGGCCTTGGCCCTCTTGTCCACGAGGCCGCCGCGACATGCAGCATCCAGTTGGGGTTTCACCCGGCTGAGTCGGGCTAGGGGCGGTGTGGAAGTGTGGAGTTGCAGCGCACACCTCCACACCTCCACACCTCCACATTCACAATGCTCCACTTTGACCTCAATCTCTCCCTCACCATGCCCGCCCTCACCTGGCACGAGCGCTTCGATTCCGCCGCCCGCCTCGGCTTTGGCGCCGTCGAGTTTTGGTGGCCCGAGGCGGCGATCCGCCCCGCGCTCCCGCGCCTCGCCGCCGACGCCGGGGTGCAGGTCGTCCACTTCAACCTCGACGGCGGCGACCTCGCTGCTGGCGAGCGCGGCCTGCTCAACGACCCGGCCCGCCTACCCGCCTTTCGCGCTGGCGTGCCCGCTGCGCTCGACCTCGCCCACGCGCTGGGCTGCCGCCGCCTGCACGCGCTGGTCGGACGCCTGCGCCCCGATGCGCCACGCGCCGCCCAGCTCGCCCGCGCCGCTGACACGCTCGCCTGGCTCTGCGCCCAGGCCGCCCCCGCCGGCATCACCATCCTGGTCGAGCCGCTCAACACCTGGGAGAGTCCGGGCTACCTGCTCACCAGCACCGCCGAGGCGCTGGCTTTTATCGAGCGCGTCGGTGCGCCCAATCTCGCCCTTCAGTACGACGTGTACCATATCCAGCGGATGGAGGGCCATCTCGCCGCCACCATCCAGACCCACGGCGCTCGCTTCGGCCACATTCAGCTTGCCGACGCGCCGGGGCGCGGGCACCCCGGCACCGGGGAGATTCACTTCCCCTCTATCTTCGCGGCCATCGTCGCCAGCGGCTACAGCGGCTATGTCGGCCTAGAGTACGTGCCCCGCGCCCCGCTCGCCGACACGCTCGCATGGCTGCCCGCCGACCGGCGCGGCCCGATTGCGCTTGACATGCTCAGCCTGTAGCTGTGCGCTTCCGGCCTTCGTGCCCTTCGTGCGCTTCGTGGTCAATCATCCGTGCGCTGTTGGAAAAACCGATGCACCACACCCGCCTACGCACCAGTTCGCTCCGTGCCAGCGCCCGTGGCGCCGCCATCGCCCAGATTATGGCCGCCGCGCTTGCTGCGGTTGAGCCTGCCGCTGCCGTCAGCCGCCACCTACGGCGCGACGGCGACACGCTCCACGCGGGCGAGCGCACCATTGACCTGCACACCATCGAGCGTGTCTTCCTGGTCGGCGCTGGCAAGGCTGGCGCACCCATGGCCCACGCCGCCGCCGCCATCCTCGGCGACCGCCTCACCGCTGGCCTCGTCATTGTGAAAGAAGGGCACCTGGCGGAATTCGCCCCAACCTTCCAGCGCGTCGCGCTGGTCGAAGCCGGACACCCCATCCCCGACGAGCGCGGCATCGCCGCCGCCGCACAGATCGCCGCCATGCTCCACGGGCTGACGCCCCGCGACCTCGTCATCGCCCTGATCTCCGGCGGCGGCTCCGCCCTCTTAACGCTGCCCGCCCCCGGCGTCAGCCTCACCGATCTCCAGACGCTTACCGGCGCACTGCTGGCCTGCGGCGCAAGCATCGGCGCGATCAACACGCTGCGGAAACACCTCGACATGCTCAAAGGCGGCGGGCTGGCCCGCCTCGCGCACCCCGCCGCGCTAGTCACGCTCATCCTCTCCGACGTAGTTGGCAACCCCCTCGCCAGCATCGCCTCCGGGCCAACCGTCGCCGACCCCAGCACCTTCGCCGATGCCCTCGCGGTGCTTGCGCGCCATCAGCTTATGTCAAGCGCCCCGCCAGCCATCGTCGCGCATCTGCGCCAGGGCCGCGCTGGCGCGCTGCCCGAGACGCTCAAGGCGGGCGATGTGCGCCTCGCCGGGGTCAGCAACGTGCTGGTCGGCGACAACCGTCAGGCCGCCACCGCCGCGCTCACCGCCGCCCGTGCGCTCGGCTTCCACGCGCTGCTGCTCACCACCGCACTTGAGGGCGAGGCCCGCGACGCCGGTCGCTTCCTCGCCGCTATGCTGCGCGAAGTGGACGCCAGCGGCAACCCGCTGCCGCGCCCCGCCTGCCTCATCATCGGCGGCGAGACCACCGTCACCCTGCGCGGCGCCGGACACGGCGGGCGCAACCAAGAGCTGGCCCTGGCCGCAGCCCCGTTGCTTGCCGGGCTGCCCGACGTGGCCCTCGTCGCCCTCGCCACCGACGGCGGCGACGGCCCCACCGACGCAGCGGGCGCTGTCGTCACCGGCGCCACCGCCGAACGCGCCCGCGCCCTGGGCCTCGACCTCGCCGCGCATCTCGCCCGCAACGACGCCTACCCCTGCTTCGCCGCGCTCGACGACCTGCTGCGCCCCGGCCCGACCGGCACCAACGTCAACGACCTGACGTTTCTGTTTGCGTGGTAGCGACCGCTCGCCCGCGAGGATCATTTGAAATGCCGTTGCGGTAAAGTGCGGCTCACTTGGCAAGCGCCGCCACCGTTGCCCAGTCGAGGAGTACCCCCAACTCGCGCCCATCGGCGGCATAGAATGTCGCGCTGCGTAGCTCCAGGTCGCCCGCCGCAAGCGGCAGCAGCACGCGCACCACACGCCACGTTGGCCCCAGCGCCACCGCCTGGCAGACCCCAGCGGCGCACACGCGCAGCGGCACCGGCACCCCGCTGGGCCAGGGCGCCGCCGCCCGCAGCGTCACCAACACATGCGTGCCTGCGCCCGCCGGGTGCAGGCGCAGCCGACCGCGCCCATTCGTCCAGCGGGCCGTGGCACCCACCAGCTCCTCGGCCTCGTAGACGCCGCCCACATAGCCAAAGTCCAGCCGATCACCCACATCCACCGCCGCCAGCGGCGCCGGACGCAGCCCCTGATAGCTCCAGTCAACGAACTGCTGCTCGTCCAGGTAGCGCCCACGCGAGGCCGACCGCGCCTCATCAAGCCGCCCCAGTTCGCGCAGCATAGCGGCCCAAACCGCGCTCGCGACCACCGAGGTGCGCTTGCGCTTATAGGCGCGCTTATAGGCATCACTGGCGGCCTCCGTGTCGCCGACACGGCGCCGCAGATCACCCAGCGCGATCCAGCCATCGGGCGTCTCATCGGCAGCCAGCGCCGCCTGATAGGCTTGCGCCGCCGCCTCAGCGCGGCCCGTCGTCGCCAGCAGGTCGCCCGCCCCCCGGTACACGCTTCGCAGCACGCCGCTGCCAGCCCACGTCCACGGGTAGAGCAGCAGCAGCGGCAGCAGCGCCAGCGCCAGCGGTGCGCCAGCCGCCACAGCCAGCGCCGGACGCAGCCGTTCGCGCCGCCACAGCGCATCGAGGGCCACCGCCGCCAGCGGGATGAGCGCGATGAACAGAAAGTGCCGGTAGCGCCCCTCCGCGTGCGTGACCAGCGTGGCCCCCACAAGGGTCAGCACCCAAAGGCCCAGCAGCAGCCCGATGGCATCGCGCCGCGCAAACGCCACGGCCAGCCCAAACGGTGCCGCGCACAAAATCGCCAGGTAGAGCAGATCATCGCAGGCCAGCGCGGCCAGAAAGACGCTCGGCGGCGGGTCGCTATACGGGCTAGACAGCAAAAAGCGATCCGGGATCGCCTTCACGCTCCACAGCCGCGCCCACTCCGTCGGGAGCTTCCGCAGAACGATGCTCGGGTCTTCACGCAGCCGTGCGAGGCCGCGTCGGGTCGCTTCATCAGCCCGGTCAACCGGATTCGGGATCGCCTCTAGCGCCTGATTAATGCTTTCTAGGCTCTCGCGTGGCTCGTAGAAAGCCCACAGATTGTACGCCCCACCGGTCTCAATCAGAATACAGCGCCCGTAGGCCACACAGTTCCGCAGCGTCCACGGCGCAATCACCAGCACAGCGCCGAGCGTCAGCGCCAGCGGCGGCACCAGCCGAGGCCAGAAATGTCTAGGGCGCGGCACCTGGGTGAAGGCCATCCAGAGACGAGGGGACAAGGGGATAAGGGGACAAGGGGACAAAGGGCGCGGCACCTGGGTGAAGAGCATCCAGAGGGCCACCACAGGCAAAAAGACCAGCGCCGCCGAGCGTGTCAGGCAGGCCAGCCCAAGCAAGGTGCCCGCACCGACAGCCCGCCACACGCCACCGCGCCCGTGCCACCGCGCCAGCGCCAGCAGCCCCCAGCCGAAGAGAAAGCTAAAGAGCGTCTCGCTCATATACAGGCTGGCGAAAGTCGCGTTGGTCTGGAGCAACGCGGCGGCGGTAGCGGCGACCAAGGCGGGCCGCGTACCGCCAGCGGGCGTCAGCTCGCGGGCCAGCCGATAGAGCAGATAGACCACCCCAAGGCTCAGTGCCGTGCCTACCAGGGCCGCACGATGCAGCGCCTCAGCCGCACTCACCGAGGCGTCCATGCTCGTCAGGCCAAGCGAACCCGCCAGCAACAGCGGGTAGAGCGGTGCCCGCAGCCAGCGCCAGTTCGCGTAGAAGATCCAGCCGCGCCCCGCCAGCAGATCGCGGGCGACCCGGATATACTCGATCTGGTCATCGGCGGGTAGATGAAGCGGCTGCGCCCAGAGCAGCAGCCGCCACAGCAGGCCCAGCAGCAGGATCACCGCCAGGGGCATATTCTTGCGTAGCGCTCGCATCGCCCCATCATACCCGAAATGTGGCGCGGCGCTGCCTACACGGGCGGGTCGTAGCGCAGTGGCAGCACGACCCCATTGCCCACAGCCTCTAGCACATAGGCGTTAGTGGTGGTCCAAACCGGGGTCATGTTCATGTGGACGACCACCCGCCACCAGCCCACCTGTGACGGTGGCAGCGTAAAGATGTCAGGCGCGTTATACGCGCTCCAGCCACTGCCCCCTGACGATGTGCCTAGCGTTCCCCCGCTCACCCCTAGCGGGTCGTACACATCCCCAGGCGCGTAGTAGCGCACGGTCGCCGTCCCGAGATTAGCGTCCAGATCGAAGTTGCGAAACCGTAGATCAGTCGTCCCAGGTTTCACATAGACCCAGGCCGTGATCGCCGTATTGCCCGTCAACTGAGCAACCGTTGTCTGGAGCAGGGCCAAAGAGACGGTGTCAAGCGTCCCTGGCACAACCACATCAGGCGGTGTCACCAGACTGGCGTCGTAGTCATACCCCGCTCGCACCGCCCAGTTATTGATGTCGGCGTTAAAGGAGGCGACGCGCAGCACATAGCGCCCGCACGGCTGCGGCGCAGCGACCGTGTAGAATGCCGTCCAGACGGGTGCCCCAGTCCTTGGCGGGAATTGGGTCGTCACGAGTGTGCCGGTGGCACCTGGGGCGGGCGTCAGCGTGCCAGCGCCGACGGCAAAGAGGTCAAACGTTGTTTGCCCCGTACCCGCATCGTTCGGAGTATTCCCACTGTCCAGCCCAGGACTCCATAGCTCGATGGACAAGGGTCTGCTGGTGGGCCAACTGCACGGCACCTGGATCACCGTGTAGCCGTAGCCAGGCGTCGCACCCGTGTAGAAATAGCCGCGATCCAATAGCACTGTCGGGCCTGCGGTGGTGACGAAGCTATCGGTACTGAGCAACGAGTCATCGTTGACGATGATCGCAGTCGCCAGCGCATTGCCGATCCCGGTCACATTCCCTGCGGCAGTTGCCCCGGTAAGCTGGAGCGTGAAGCTCTCG
>CAIWXH010000074.1 GCA_903916565.1 uncultured Oscillochloris sp.
ACGGCACCGTCAAAGGGGCCGTCGATGCTCGGCAAGATCCGCTCGACCGGCGCTCGCAGGAAGCGCACGCCCTTAATCTCGTTCAGCGCCGCGCTGCGCTCGCCATCGGCCACCGCGTTTGCATACTCCTCAACGGCGGTCACCTCGGCGCCAGCGGCGGCCAGCGGCAGCGCGAAGGCACCCACGCCACTGTACAGGTCGAGCAAACGCACCCCTGGCCCCGGCGCCAGCACCTTGGTGACCAGCGCGAGCAGGTGCGCCGCCTGCGGCACATTCACCTGAAAAAAGCTTGCCGGGCCAAGGCTGAAGATCACGTCGCCCAGCGCATCGTGCAGCTTGACCGCCCCGGCGGAGCGCACTAGGCCGTTGGGCGTCTCGATGCTGACGCCAGCCAGCGAGGGCACATGGGCACGCCAAGCCGTCGCCAGGAGTTCAAGGTCGCCGTAGGTGGCGCCAGCGCTAGGGTGCAGCAAGGCCAGACTGTAGCCAAAGGCCGAGCTGGCCCGCAGGGTCACGCCCTCGATCAGGTTGGGTGGAAGCAGTGAACTGAGCGCTGCCAAGGCTTCGTTCAGCGCCGGGAGCAGCAGCGGGTCAGCGGCGACGGGCACCAGATCGCGGGTGCCGGAGGCGTAGTAGCCGATGGCGTGGCCGTGGACGTGGAAGCGGGCGGTGTTGCGGTAGCCCCACGGGCGCGGCGCGGCGATGATTGGGGCAAGCGGCGGATCGTGGACATCGGCCAGCTTCGCCAACTGCTCGCGCAGGATCGTCTCTTTCAGGCGCAACTGGGCGGGGTACGCGATATGCTGCCAAGGGGCGTGGCTGCTGTCAGCCACGGCGGGCGCAACGCGGTCGGGCGAGGCGCTTAGCACCTCGACCACCTCGCCACGGGCGTAGCTGGACTTCTGCTCATTCAGGTGGAGGCGCACCCGCTCGCCGGGCAGCCCGCCACGGGCAAAGACGACCAGCCCATCGTGGCGCCCCACCCCGTCGCCGCCCTGGGCGATGCCGTCAACCGTAAGCTCAATGGTGGTCGCACTTGGGGAATTGGTCGTCATCGTGTCTCAAAGACCTCTTTGTCCACCAGCTCGATCTCGACCGGGTACTGGCCGATGAAGCAGCCCCGGCAGACGCAATCACTCGCCCGACGAGTCGCACGAATCAGGCCATCGAGGCTGAGGTACGCTAGGCTGTCAGCGCCAAGCAGTTCACAGATCTCGGCGGTGCTGAGGCGATGGGCGATCAGCTCGGGGTAGGTCGCCATATCAACGCCCAGAAAGCAGGGGTGCTTGATGGGCGGCGACGAGACGCGAATATGCACCTCTTTGGCCCCGGCTTCGCGCAGCAGGCGCACGATGGGGCCAGAGGTGTTGCCGCGCACGATGCTGTCGTCAATCAGCACGACCCGTCGGCCCTCCAGATTGTCGGGCAGGGCGTTGAACTTGAGCGAGATGCCCACCTTCCGCAGGCGGTCATCGGGCTGAATGAACGTGCGCCCAATGTAGCGATTCTTGATCAGCCCCTCGGTGTAGGGGATGCCGGAACCTTGGGCGTAGCCAATCGCGGCGGGGGTGGCGCTATCGGGCACCGGGATGACCACATCGGCGTCGGCGGGTGCCTCGTGGGCCAGCTCGCGGCCCTGGGCCACCCGGATCGCGTGCAGGGTGGTGCCGTGCAGTTGGCTGTCGGGGCGGGCGAAGTAGATATACTCAAACAGGCACTCGGCGACACGCGGGGCGGGCATATGCGCCAGCGTGCGCGGGCCTTCCTCAGTGATCGCGATAATCTCGCCCGGTTCGACCTGGCGCACGAAGCGCCCGCCGATGGGGCCAAAGGCGCAACTCTCCGAGGCCACAACCCAGCCGCCCCCGCTGAGCCGCCCCAGGCAGAGTGGGTGCAGCCCCCACGGGTCGCGCATGGCGTACAACACATCGCGGGTCAGCACCGTCAGACAGTAGGCACCCTGGGCGCGCACCATAAAGACCTTGAGCTTCTCGTCCCAGGTGCGGCCCTCACCACCGGCCAGCATCTGGGTGATCACCTCTGAGTCGCTGGTACTGGTCAGGCCAACGCCACGGTTGAGCAGCTCGCGGCGCAGCGAGGCGGCGTTGGTCAGATTGCCATTATGTCCAACCGCCAGTGGGCCAAGGGCGCTCTCGACCACAAAGGGCTGGGCATTCTCAAGCTTCGAGGTGCCGGTGGTCGAGTAACGGGTGTGGCCGATGGCGAGGTAGCCGGCCAGGGGGCGCAGCTTCTCCTCGGTAAAAACCTGGGAGACCAGGCCCATCTCCTTGTGGTAGCGAATGGAGCGACCGTTGGAGACGGCGATGCCGGTACTCTCTTGTCCACGGTGTTGTAGGGCATAGAGGCCAAAAAAAGTCAGGCGGGCAACATCAGCATCTGGGGCCACAATGCCAAAAATGCCGCACTCGTGGGCTGGCCTGTCATCCTCGAACATCTCACCTTGTCCTTCCACGCGATGGAGTTGCGACAAGGGTTCAGAAACGCCAGATGGCAGGCCGAGCGCGTCAGCAAGCCCTGCGTATGCTAAAACTGGAGTGTAGCTACGAACCTTGTCGTGGCGCCAGTATAGCACACCACTGCTTATGGTATACTTGCCCAACTGTCCCGTCGGCACATAAGGAGTTGAGACGTGGAGATCGCGCTCTATATTGCGATGGTCGTGGTCAGCGGCGTACTGATCACCTTGGTTGTGCTTCAGGCGCGTACAGCGGGGATGGCGAACCGTGACACCAGTTCGATCTATCGCACCCGCCGTGGCCTTGAAAAGACCATGCACCAGGCCACCATCGCCCTCGCCTTCGTCTTTCTCGTACTCTCCCTCGTCACGAGCCTGCCGATATTTTAGATTGCAGATTTTCGATTTTCGATTGCAGATTGGGCCAATCGTCAATCTAAAATCCCAAATCTAAAATCCCAAATCCCCCCATGGCTCGTCGCATCCGCTGGCAGATCGTGATCGCGCTCCTGAGTACGCTCCTCGTTGGTACGCTGCTTGGGCGGCTGGCCCTGAGTACCGCCTCAGTGGCAAGCCCCCTGGCGGGCGGTTCGTACAGCGAGGCGGTCGTTGGCGCTCCCCGGCAACCCATGCCCCTGCTTAACGATCCGGCGACCGACCCAGTTGGGCGCGACCTTGGGGCGCTGCTCTTCGACGGGCTGGTGCGCGTCGGCGCCGACGGCCTGATCGAGCCAGCCCTCGCCGCAGCCTACGAGATTGACGAGACGGGCACGGTCTATCGCTTCAGTCTGCGCCACGACGCGGTCTGGCACGATGGTCAACCTGTCACCGCTGATGATGTGATCTTCACGCTACGCGCCTTGCAGATTCTTGACCAGCCCGGCGAGCCGCTGCTGGCCGCCGTCTGGGCCGCTGCGCTGATTGACCGCATTGATGCCTACACCATCCGCGTGACGCTGTCGGCCCCCTACGCGCCTTTTCTCAGCGCGGCCCGCGTGCCGATTCTGCCCGCCCATCTGCTGACGAACCTTCCGCCCACCGGCTGGGCCACCTCACCCTTCGCCCGCCAGTTGGTCGGCACCGGCCCCTATCGCCTCGTCGAGCTGCGCGACGACCGGGCGATGCTTGAGGCGAACCCGGCCTACTTCGGCGGGCGGCCCTATCTCGACCGCGTTGAGCTGCGCTTTTTCACCGCCCCCGAGGCCGCGCAGTCGGCCTTCACCCGTGGCGATGTCATGGCCTACGGCGCGTTAGCAACCCCTGAGCTTGCCGCAGTCAATCTGCCCGGTAACCTGCGGCGCAGCACCGTCCCGCTTGACGAGTACGCCCTGCTCAGCTTCAACCTGCGCGATGGGCCGCTCACCGAGCAGCCCCTGCGCCGTGCGCTCGCCCAGGGTCTAAGCAAAGACGCCTTGATCGAGCGGGTGCTTGGCGGCATGGCCGCCCCGCTTGATACGCCCATTTTGCCTGGCTCGTGGGCCGCCACCCCCGAGGTCAAGTGGTACGCCGCCGACCCCACCGCCGCCACGCGCATCCTCACCGAGCTGGGCTATGCGCTAGGGGGTGATGGCCTGCTGCGCCGCAACGGTCAGGCGCTCACGCTTGAACTGCTGGCCGAGGATGCGCTGCGCCCCCGCGCCGTCGCCGACGAGGTGGCCCGCCAATGGCGCACGCTTGGCATCGACGTACAGGTGGTCGCCCTCGCCGCCCCGACGCTCCAACAGCGCCTACGCGATGGCGAGTTCACCGTGGCCCTGCACAGCCTGACGCGCCTGGGGCCAGACCCCGACCCGTTTCTCGCTTGGCACTCGCAGGGCAGCCGCAATGTCACGGGCCTGAACGACCCGCAGCTTGATCAGCTCATCGAAGCCGCCCAAACTGAGAGCGAGTTGGCCGCCCGCAGCGCCGACTACGCCAGCTTCCAGCAACGCTGGGTTGAACTGGTGCCGAGCATCACGCTCTACCAGCCGCTCTATCTGTTCGCCGCCGCCAAGGAACTGGGCGGCACGGGCCTCGATGATCCCACCAGCGCGATCAGCCTGCTGCTCTTCGGCCAGGAAGACCGCTACCGCGCCATCACGCGCTGGTACACCAACAGCTACCGCGCCATCCAGGGCAATCTGCGGTGATGCCCCTCGACCACATCTATGCGGGTGATTGCCGCGAGGTGCTCGCCACGCTCCCTGAGCGCTCGGTCGATCTCATCTTTGCCGATCCGCCCTATAACCTGCAACTGCGCCACGCATTGCACCGGCCCGACCTGAGCGTGGTTGACGCCGTGGACGATGCGTGGGATCAGTTCGCCGACTTTGCCGCCTACGACACCTTCACCCGCGCTTGGCTGCTGGCCTGCCGCCGCGTGCTGAAAGCGAGCGGCACGCTCTGGACGATTGGCTCGTACCATAATCTCTATCGGGTGGGCGTGATGATGCAGGACGTGGGCTTCTGGACGCTCAACGAGGTCTGTTGGGTGAAGGCGAACCCGATGCCGAACTTTCGCGGCGTGCGCCTGACCAATGCCCACGAGACGCTGATCTGGGCGAAGAAGAGCCGTGAGCAGAAGTCCTACACCTTCAACTATCACGCGCTGAAAAACCTGAATGACGGCAAGCAGATGCGGAGCGACTGGCATCTGCCGATCTGTAGCGGCGCCGAGCGCCTGCGCGTCAATGGCGAAAAAGTGCATAGCACGCAGAAGCCCGAGGCGCTGCTCTACCGCGTGATTTTGGCGAGCACGAACCCCGGCGATGTGGTGCTTGACCCCTTCTTTGGCACGGGCACCACCGGGGCGGTTGCGAAGCGTCTGGGTCGCCACTACATCGGCATCGAGCGCGAGGCGGCTTATATCGAGGCGGCCCGCGCCCGTATCGCCGCCGTGCCCGTCGCCACGGGCGATGCGGCGACGCTTGGGCGCACGCCAAGCAAGCGCAGCGTGCCGCGTCTGCCCTTCGCCACCTTGCTTGAGCGCGGGCTGCTGCGACCGGGCCAGCCGCTCTACTTCCGTGGGCATCGTGACCGCGCCGCCATCGTGCAGGCCGACGGCACCCTGCGCGCCGCCGACGGCACCCGTGGCTCCATCCACGCCATTGGCGCCCACGTCGCGGCGCTGCCCGCCTGCAACGGCTGGGAACACTGGCACTACGAAGAGGCCAGCGGCGTCCTGGTGCCCATTGATGCGCTTCGCGAGCGCGTGCGCGCCGAGTTGGGCGAGTGACGAGGGACCAGTGACCAGTGACCAGTGACCAGTGACCAGTGACCAGTGACCAGTGACCAGTGACCAGTGACCAGTGACCAGTGACCAGTGACCAGTGACCAGTGACCAGTGACCAGTGACCAGTGACCAGTGACCAGTGAC
>CAIWXH010000075.1 GCA_903916565.1 uncultured Oscillochloris sp.
GTCTCGCTCGGCATCCTCTTGGCCCTGTTCCTGTTCGCCGTGAGCTATCTCAACGCGCAGCCCGAGACGACCTCGTTCGTCATCAAGCTGGGTGGCGTCACCCTGACGGTGATGCTGGCGGCGCTGGGTAGTGTCGGCTGGGTGATCGCCCCGCCCGATGCGGCGCGCAACCCACTCAGCCTGCCCGACCACCACACGCTACGTTTTACGCCCAATCAGGCTGGTGGCTACGACATCGCCGCAGCCCCGTTCAGCTTCGAGCGCACGCTTGGGCAGAACCTGCAGCTCACCGATAGGCTGCCACACGATTGCAGCCCCCCGCGCACGCTTCGGCGGTACGCGATCACCCGCCGAGCACCGCGCAGCGCCGGGGGTCTGAAGCCCCCGGCGCTGGGCGGCGGGACGTTGACGTGGCCCCCCACGCTGACCACCCACAAGGTTGCCACGGCAATCGCCAGCCACATCACCACCGTTGGCGCGCAGGCGAGTCTGGGTGGCGTAAGCGTAAGTACGCCGGTACGCCTTGATGCACTGACCTCTTTCTTCTTGCCGGTGATCATCAGGTAGGTAGGGCGTCAAAGCTCACAGATGATGCGTAGAGGAGAGCGCGTGGCGCTCCCCTCTACGCATCAAACTAGTACGACAACGAGCGCTACCTAACCAGGTTCAGATGACGGTCAGGCCCGCACCGGCGGGGCAATCAGCGGGGTTGCAGGGCCAAACGGTTCGGGGTCACGGGAATTGCCGTACAGACCACGACATCCAGACTTCATGCGGCGACAGAAATTTGCTTTTATGCTAAACTAACGGCTGTTCAGATTCCCAACTAAACTCTTGTGTACGAGGAGGTACGGCTATGAGCTGGCAATCCACCGGCGGTTTCCGTCCGAGATCTCCACAGCCCAACGCTGGGCGACCTGATGGCGACCCCCCACTCTTTGACCCTTCGCTCCAGGGCTTGATCATCGCCGCACTTGTGGTTGGCTTCATCGGTCTTGTCCTGATGGTTGCCTTCGGTGGTGCCCTCGGTCAGAAAGCTGCACAGACCGCCGCCGCGCCGACCGCCGCCGCCGCCGCACCAACGACCGCCGCCGCTGTCGCACCAACGACCGCCGCCGCCGCCGCACCAACGACCGCCGCCGCTGTCGCACCAACGACCGCCGCCGCTGCCGCACCAACGACCGCCGCCGCTGTCGCACCAACGACCGCCGCCGCCGCCGCACCAACGACCGCCGCCGCTGCTGCCGCGTCAACTAGCACAGGCACGGGTGATGCCACCGCTGGTGCGACGCTCTTCGGTGCCATCCCCAACGGCCAGATCTCGTGCAGCATCTGCCACAATATCGCCCCCGGCTCTGGGGTTCTGGTTGGCCCCAGCCTGAGCGGCATCGCCGCCACCGCTGCGACCCGCGTGCCTGGGCAGTCCGCCGAGCAGTACCTCCGCAACTCGATCCTCACGCCGAGCGCCTTTGTCGTGACTGGCTTCACCGACGGCCTGATGCCGCAGACCTTCAGTGCAGCGCTGACCCCCCAGGAGGTTGACAATCTGGTCGCCTACCTGCTGACCCTGCCCTAAACGCTAAGGCAAGGTTTCAGGTGCCAGGTTTCGGGT
Organism: uncultured Oscillochloris sp.; assembly: GCA_903916565.1. Lineage (GTDB taxonomy): Bacteria > Chloroflexota > Chloroflexia > Chloroflexales > Chloroflexaceae > CAIWXH01. The sequence continues at coordinate 1,613 of CAIWXH010000075.1, forward strand.
GCCAGGCAGAGCGCATCAGAAAGCCATGCGCGTACCCAAACTGTAAGGCAACCACGAACCTTGTCTAAGCTTGACCTAGCGCGCAAAGAACCCTGGCGAGACTTACTCGCCAGGGTTCGCTGTGTGCTGCTCAAGGAAGTCAAGGCTGATGCAACGTCGCCGCCGGGGGACTAAAGTCCCCGGCTCGGTAGGTGCGAAGCCTGCCTTCGCAGGCTCAGCGAGGCCGCGCAGGCGGCCTTCGTCACCCGTAGCCCGTGGCTTCAGCCACCGGGCGTGGGTTCGCCGCACGACGTTGCATCAGCCCTGGTTCTGCTCCGCTCTGCCTGAAACCTGAAACCGGGCACCTGAAACCTCAAGTCTGGGCAGCGCTACACTGTCGCGTAGCGCTGCTGCTCGCGCAGCGGGGTGCGACGGCGCAGGTAGTTGCGGGCCTGGGCACCGAGAATATCCCAGGTCATGCGAAGTTGTGCGCCCCACGGGGCCGGGGCCATCAGCTTGTACATATAGCTGTCGAAGGTGAGGCGCTGCACATCGGGGTTGCGGCACATCTCGGTGAAGACCTCCATCTGGCGCTCGTTGCCGTAGCCCCAGTGCTGGAGCCAGCGCAGGAAGGTGTACATCGTGCCGTACTGTTTCCACCAGCGCCACTCGTAGCCGCGCAAATTGGCCGCGCTTGGCGCGTCAAGGTGACGGGCAAGCACCTCAGCAGCCAGTTGGCCGCTCTTCATCGCCCAGTAGATCCCTTCGCCAGATGTATGGGCCACTAGGCCAGCCGCGTCACCAATCAGCAGCGCACGGTCGAAGGCCATCTGCTTGCGCGGCTCCATCGGCAGCGCGTGGGCCTCGCGCAGCAGCAAGCGCCCACCGGCAATGGACGGCCCAAGGCGGGCCTTCAGATTGACAAGCAGCGCTTTGGCCTTTTCGGTGTGACCAGGGCCGGCCCCAATGCCAATCGCAAGGTGGTCACATTTGGGAAAGGCCCAGGCGTACAGGTCAGGACTCACCTCGCGACCGAGATAGAGGGCCGCCGTCTCTTCCCAACGGGCCATCTGGCTGGCAGGCAGGGCGATGCGCTCCTGAATGGCAACCGCACGGGGCAGGTTGGGCAGGCCGAGCATACGCGCCGTGGGCGAGTACGCCCCATCGGCCCCAATAACGGCGTCGGCGGTAAGCGTGTGTTCGCTGCCGTCGCTGACCGAGCGGTACGAGGCAGTGACGCCATGCGGCTCGATGCGTAGACCCGTAAGTTGGGCGTGGATCAACTCGGCACCGCGCTCTTGGGCACGCTGGCGCAGAAAGCCGTCGAAGACCTCGCGGCGAACCATCGCAATACAATCGTCGGGGGTGGGCACGCTGCCAGCCACAGGGACGCGGGTTTCTTGGCCAGAGGGTGAGACAACGAGGCAGTGTTTGACCTTGCGGTCGATGAGGGAATGCGGGAGATCGAACTCGGTAAAGACTGCCGGCGGGACAGCACCACCACAGGGCTTCGCCCGCGCCAACTCCTTCTCGATCAGCACCGTCTCGACACCGAGGCCCCGTAGCGCGATTGCCGCCGTGGCCCCGCCGACGGAGGCGCCCACGATCAGGACACGTTGCGCCATGAACTCTTCCTTCTAGACATGCCCACACACAAGAACGAAAGCGCCTACCCGGCCAACCCAAGCGCGGCAGCCAGCATCCCCCAGACATAGAGCATAATCGCCGTCGCGTTGAAGAAGACCTCGTTGTGCTCAGGGTCGCGGATAAAGCGCACGTTAGGAATACTCTGGAACGCGAGGAGCAGGGCGACGATGCCAGCGGCAACTGGGTGGCCCCACATGCAGAGGAGCGTGATCACGCCGATCTGGGCTGCGCCCATAATCACGACGACCATCCGGGCGGCCAGCACCTTGCCGTACTGGACGGGGATAGAGCGGATGCCCATCAGAACATCGCCCTTGATGCTCTTAAAATCGTTGACCGTCATAATGCCGTGGGCACCGAGCGAATAGAGCAGCGCGATGGCGACGCTTTGGCCCGTAATTGCGGCAAAGGCGACGTGGCCCGCCATCCAGGCAAGCCCCTCGTAGGAGATCGCGACGAGGGCATTACCGAACCAGCCATTGCGCTTGGCCCGGAGGGGCTTGATGCTGTAGGCCAGGGCACAGACCAGACCAAGGCCAACGAAGAGCGCCACCTGCCCGCCGAGGAACAGGGCGATACAGGTGCCAATCAGGGTAAGCAGGATCGTAAGGATGTAGACGTGGCGCTGCGAGACTCTGCCAGAGGGGATGAGCCGGTGAGGTTCATTGATCGCATCAACATCACGGTCGCAATAGTCGTTGACCACCTGCGACAGCCCGCAGAGGACTGGCCCAGCCATGAGGATGCCTGCACCGAGGCGGCTGAGCGTATCGACCTGCCAGCTCAGACCACCGCTGGCGACGGCCCCACAGAGGAAGGCCCACCCCGGCGCGAACCAGGTCACCGGCTTCATCAGGGCAAGCGAGTCGCGCAAAGTGCCGCGCAAGCCAGTACGCAGCGGTTCCTCCTGGAGGGGCGTCTTCATGCGGGCACCCTTGGCGGTGGACGGCGGCGGCGGAGCCAGCCCAGGGCCTTTACCGATGTCGTTCATTGACGGCTCGATTTCTAGTGAGGGCATGCGACGAGATGTGGCGAGACGTGAGCTACCATTAATTATATGGCAACTCACGTCTCATGGGTTCACGTCTGAAGTCTTACGGGGTACCGCGCAGCACCGGGGGCAAGAAGACATTGCCCGCAGAGCCAGGGGGGATGGTAGCCTGGTTGATCGACCGCAGCGGGACATTCACGCCGCCGTGACAGGTAAAGCAGCCCGGCACGTTGTAGATCTGACCATTAAGGGTCTGGTACGAGAACTTACTGGCACCACCCTCAAGCGCCGTGGGGATTGCAGGCTTGGGAATGGCCCCGAAGGTCGTCCAGTTCTGGGCGATGTAGGTCGTCATCTGCAACATCACCTGCGCCTTCAGCTTGTTATAGCCGTAGACCACGTTGTTTGCAGGGCCAGCAGCGTTGAGTTCGAAGGCCATGAAGTTACGCGAGTTGTGGCAAAAGTTGCAGCCAACCCCAAGCGCCCAGGCATTGTTGTTCATGACGTTCTGGTTGATCGTCACCTGATCCTGGGTGCGCCCGCCGGTGTAAGTCAGGGCGAGGGAGCCACGCCCGCTGCCATCGGTGCCATCGAAGGGCTTCCAAACCTGATAGTTGTAGATGTAGTAGAGAACCGCGTCCTGAAGCGCGACTTGGTTGCGGATAGCTACAGGCTTCAGCGCTGGGTCAGTGATGGGCGCACCCGTCGCATCAAGGGGATCGACCGTGACCTGGATGGGCGGGACACTCTTAATAAACTGCGGGGCGACGGCCTCGTGGTTCAGCGGCGTGTTGTTGTGGCAGGTCGCGCACTGGATGTAGTTACCGCGCCAGTTTGGCAACTGACCGATAAACTTGGTGTTGAGGTCTTTCACCATTCGCATCATGTTGCGTGCCGCAACCTTCTGCGGGAAGGTGTCAGCCGCAAAGTTCGTGATGTCATGGCAGTACTGACAACTGACGCCAAGGCCACCCGCCACATACTGAACCATATACGTCCAGATCTCGGCAGTGGTTAGACCTGTCAGCACCTGGGCATTGGCGGGCTTCTGGATCGCGGAAGCCCATGCCTGGCCCGCCTGGACACCATCAGTCCATGCGGTCTGGCCAAGCCAGGGTTTGCGACCATCGGTGGGGGTGTTGGGCTTGGCGGCCGTGATGATCTTGGCGCCGTCGCTCGGGCTCCAGCGGGTGGGGTTCGCCAGCAGCGCTGCTGCGGCCGCTCGTTCGGGGCCGAGGGTCAGGCTGTAGATCCACCAAAAGGTGGCAGTGGTGACCACCGCGACGACGATGCCTACCGCGACCGAGACGAAGATCGCCGCCTGTCGATCCGAGAGACGAGTTGGCGATTGCATAGGAGTCTCCTCAACTCCAAGTCAGCAGCCCGGCGGCGCCGCACATACGGGGCCGGCTCCAACGTGCAGGACTGCAAGCGGGACGAGGCGTAGTGCCGGGGGCGGGCCTTGCTGGCCCAAGTATACACCCGTTGTTTTGACGGGTCAAATTTTGTTCTATGTGCAAAAAAGGGGTAGCCCTGTAACCCTGACCGCAAACAACCGCCAGCATAGTCTGCTGGCGGTTGTTGCTTCGTCATAACGCTCCCGTAACAGGGCGCGTAGGCACCGCCGACACTCAGACAAGGAAAGTGGCGATGCTCTGCAGATAGAAGGTGACCATACCGGTCGTCCCCGCCGGAGTCAGATTGTCGAACCAGTTGTAGCGCACCGAACTCAGGACAACGAAGTGGATGAGCAGGGCCACGACAAAACCAAGGATTGTGAAGATCACAAGGTTGGTGCGAACCGGGCTACGTGGAGGCATAGGCGCCCCTCCTTTGCTCTCAGATCGATGATCGCAGATGACCAGTAGGTAAGCCGCGACGGCCACCCCGACCTAGCTGTCTGCGCCCAGACGTTAGAAACCAGCTTGCAGCCAAGGGCGCCAAATCCAGACCAGGAGGTGGGCGATAGCAGCGATCACGCCGAAGGCCCAGAAGGACTTCACCATGATGTCATGTAGGATCCAATCCTGGTTGTTAAACAGCGACCGCCACTTCGTAGGAACCAGATCGTCATCATCGCGCATGGGCGAACCTCCGGTTGATACAGACACGATCCACAGGCGATAGGCGCCAGATACGACCAGCGCACCTAGCGGTGAGCGTTACACCATCCAGTCCCGTTGCCGGGGTGGAAGCAAGGGGGTGAGAGTATTGGATGTAAATCGCTGATGCTGTGGCAAATTATATAGAAATCAAGGAAAATTGTCAATCTGTTGCTTTTAAGCAAAATTTGCCCCTCAACCCCCGGATGCAAGCCCCCCAGTCCGCCACCTGTCCGTCCCTGCTGCGTGGCTCGATCCTGCAACGGATCACACCCTGGGCCAACAATGCGCCACTTACCCCACGCGTGTTGGGTTGTCGTTCTGGCTTGCCCCTTGCATCTCGGTGGCACCAACGTCAGTGCGTCGAACTGCGGAGGGTCGGGTTGCGCTCGTGTTTGGGTTGCGCCCGGTGGAAAACCCGGATTCACCCAGGAGATTATGGTATCATAGAGACGAATCTGGCGCTTGTTAAGGAGCAATGCGTGACCCTGTTGTTGCTGATTCGCCATGGCGTCAATGATTGGGTTCACGGGCGGCTGGCTGGCTGGACGCCTGGGGTGCAGCTCAACGCTGCGGGCAAGGGGCAGGCGCTTGCCCTGAGCGAGCGCCTTGGCGATCTGCCGATCAGCGCAATCTACACCAGCCCCCTTGAGCGCTGTGTAGAGACCGCGACGGCCATCGCGCAGCCGCGTGGTTTGGCCTTGCGCCTGGTCGAGTCAATCGGCGAGGTGCGCTACGGCGAGTGGCAGGGCGCTGAGCTGAAGGAACTCTATAAGCACGAGCTGTGGCCCGGTGTGCAGTTCTACCCAAGCGGCACGCGCTTCCCCAACGGCGAGACCCTCGGCGAGGCGCAGATGCGGATGGTGCAGGCCCTTGACGCGCTACGGGCACGCCACCCGAAGGAGATTATCGCCGTCTGCTCGCACGCCGACATCATCAAGCTGGCCGTCGCCTACTATGTGGGCATGCATCTTGATCTGTTCCAGCGGCTGGTGATCAACCCGTGTTCGTTGACCGCGATTGCCTTTGAGCGGATGGGGCCACGCCTGCTGGCCTTTAATGCTACCGGCTCACTCGATCATCTGCGTCCGCAGCCAGAGCCACTGGCCGATGCTCAGGCACCCGCCGAGGGTAGCGAACCCCTTGGCGTTGGGCAGCCTGCCGCGCCTGAACCAGAGCAGGGGCATGTCTGAGTTTACCTTTGATCTTGACTCGGTCCAGCGTCTTACGGTCGGGGCGGTTGGCCCCAGGGGCCAGCGTGTCTTTTATGTACAGGCCCGTCGCGGCAGCCGCCTGATCAGCCTGATCGCTGAGAAGGAACAGATACGTGCGCTCGCTGAGGCAATCTCGCGGCTGCTTGATGGTCTGGCCGAGAAGAACCCACGCCTTGCCACCTCTGACGATCTGCTGATCACTGATATGAGCCTTGAAGCGCCCCTGGAGCCTGCGTTTCGCGTTGGGCAGATGGGCCTGGGCTATGATGCCGAACGCGATGTGGTGGTGCTGCTGATTCAAGGGGCCGGCGAGGATGCGGAGGGCGAGGCGACCCAGACGGCGCGCCTCTCGGCCTCGCGTCCGCAGATGCGCGCCCTTGCCAGTCAGGCTTCGCACGTGGTGGCCGCCGGACGCCCCATCTGCGGCAACTGCGGGCGTCCCATTGACCCCGCCGGTCACTTCTGTCCCCAGCGTAACGGTCACGGCCCAGGGCCTGGTAGCTAGGCGTATGGACGAACTGCAAGCGATTGATGTTGCCAGCGTGCTTGAGGCGCTCGCCCTGGGCGAGCTGTCGGTCGAGGCCGCGATGCCCTATAGCAGCAACTATACGCTGCTGACGCGGGTGCAGCACCACGACCTGCAATTGTTCGCCATCTATAAGCCGCGCCGTGGCGAGCGCCCGCTCTGGGATTTCCCCCGTGGCACGCTCTACCGGCGTGAGGTCGCCGCCTATCTGCTCTCCGAGAGCCTGGAGTTCGGTCTCGTGCCGCCCACGGTCGTTCGTGATGGGCCGTACGGCGTGGGCATGCTTCAGTTTTTTGTCACGAACGATGAGGAATCGCACCTCTTTACGATGCTGAAAGAGGGTGGCTATGAGGCGACGATTCGGCGCCTGTGTGCCTTCGACTGTCTGATCAACAATGCCGACCGTAAGAGCGGTCACGCGCTCAAGGGTCTCGACGGGCGGCTCTGGGCAATTGACCACGGAATCTGCCTTCATTTCGAACCCAAATTACGCACGGTGCTTTGGGATTTTGTCGGCCAGCCGCTGCCCCGCGATGTCGCCGCTGCCTTCGGTCGGCTGCGTGCCCGTCTTGATACCGACGAGGCGTTCGCCCGCCGCCTTGACGGGCTGCTTGAGCAGAACGAAGTGCGCGCCTTGCGCCGCCGTCTCGACCGTCTCATCGAGAGTGGCAAGTTCCCCGCGCCCGGCTCAGGGCCGAATGTGCCCTGGCCCCCAGTCTGAGCCTAGATTCGTTCCCCAAGCCTTCATACTCAGTTCACAATTCTTCCGTATCCTAAGCTAAGGTCTCAGGTGCTAGGGTTCAGGTTTCAGGCCAAGCGCAGCAGAACGCTCTGCGTGGGCCGAACCAGTGCCGTAGCTGCGAACCTTGGCGAAGCTTGGTGAGGCGGCACGATCACGGAGGAATAGATGGAACGTAAGCGCAATTGGCTTGGTCTGATCGGCGTGGTGCTTGGCGGCTTGGCGCTTGTGGTAGCGCTGGGCGGGCGCTTTGGCCCCCAGATGGCGTATCAGGGGATGGGCGTGGGCGGGATGATGGGCGGCTATCAGAACGCCGCGCCTGTTGCGCCCGCCAATCCACCCGCACGCCCCCAGGGCCGCTTTGCCCAGGGTCAGGCGGGTCAGCCTGACGCCTTTGCCCAGCAACAAGGGCGGGGCATCCAACAAGGGCGTGGTGACGAGCGGATGGGGCGCGGCCCCCAGGGCTTTAGCCAGGGCCAAGGGCCGATGATGGGGCGCGGCCCCCAGGGCTTTAGCCAGGGCCACGGGCCGATGATGGGGCGCGGCTTCGGGCACGGGCACGGCTTTAATCCCCTTGGCATGCTCTTTGGCATGGTCAATGGGGTGAGCAAACTGCTCGCGCTGGGTCTCCTCGGGTGGCTGTTGCTGCGGCTCTTCCAGCAGCGCCGGAATGGCCCGACCCACGCTGTCCCCACAACACCGGCGGGGCACGACCCACGGGTGGAGTGACAAGGGGACAAGGGGACAAGGGGACAAGGGGACAAGGGGACAAGGGGACAAGGGGACAAGGGGACAAGGGGACAAGGGGACAA
>CAIWXH010000076.1 GCA_903916565.1 uncultured Oscillochloris sp.
ACCCCACATGCGTACGACGACGGGCGGACGGACGACGACGGAACGGACATTCGCAGGTCACGCAGCGGGAGGGGGGAACCGGCAATTCTAGTTGTCGCCGGTCGGAAAATCTAGTTGACATTTAACAGACCCCACCACCCAGCGCCCCGGGCACCCCTCCAGTGGGCGACGACGCCAGCCGATGGCGGCATGGCTGCACCTCCAGCAGGGGGCGTATCCCGCCTACATCAATTGGGAGCAGTATCTCGCCAACCAGGAGCGGCTGCACCAGAATGGCCTGCGCTTTACGGAGCTGCGCACCCAGGCCCAAGGCGTCGTGCGCGCCGGGCCGGGCATCCTCCAGGGCTTGGTGATCTGTGGGCGCTGTGGACACCACATGCACACGGTCTATAAAGCGACCCCGCGCTATGTCTGTCGGGGCTTCACCCGCACGGCGGCAGTGGAAGCTGACTGCACGTCCGTGCGTGCGCCGGTGGCAGAGACGCTCGTCGTGACGGCCTTTTTTGCGGCCATCCAGCCCGCCCAGCTCGATGCACTGGACGCCATGCTCGAGGCCCAAGGTGCCGAGCGTGCGCAGCTTGACCAGGTGTGGCAGGACCAACTCCAGCGCGTTCGGTACGAGGCCCACCTGGCCCAACGGCAGTATGACGCCGTCGACCCGGCGAACCGGCTCGTGGCAGCGGAGTTGGAACGCCGCTGGGAGGCGGCCCTGCAGCAGGTGCGCCACACGGAGGAGGACTATGCCCAGTTCCAGCAGGCCCCGCCGCCGGACCGCATCCCCCCGGACCTACGCACGACCTTCCAGCACATCAGTCAGCAGCTCCCTGAGCTGTGGCCACGCCTGAGCAATGCGCAACAGAAGGCGCTGCTCCGGAGCCTGATCCAGCAGGTGATTATTCGCCGACCTGCACCTGACCAGATCACCGTGCGCATTGTCTGGCTGTCCGGCGCGTACAGCGACCATACCAGCCTCACCCCGATCCACCGTGAGCAGGATGTGTCTGGGTATGCGGACCTCATGGCACGGGTGGAAGCGCTTTGCGGCGAGGGGTATAATGATCGTGTGATCGCGGCGCAGCTCACCGCTGAGGGCTTCCACTCGGCCCGCTGTGCACAGATCACGCCCGTCAGCGTGCAAAAGATTCGCCTGGCGCACCACTGGTACACGTACTTCGAGCAGGTTCGTCGTGCGGATGTGGTGGGAGCGGATTTCACGGTGAATGGGCTCGCGAAGTGCCTTGGGGTCAACGAGAGTACGATCTATCGCTTGATCTACCGGCAGATCATCCCCGTGCAGATGGTCACCCATGAGCCGCACACGGGGATCTACCTGATCCACCCTGACCCCACCCTCCTTGCGCACTTGCATGCGCACATTGCCAGGGCGAAACGGAGGAATGGGATGGCCCCAGCAGATCGAACCGTATAGGTGCCCCGGGGCTTGCCGTATCGGTGGTGGCGCCAGCAGGATGGCCACGACCAGCGCGCAAGCCCCGGAAAAGGTCGTACCCCATGGAGGTACAACGATGGATGGGTTAAAAGCCATATCCTCGCCAGTTTGGGGCACATCCTGGTCGGGCAGGGCGTGCCGGTGCTGTGGAGCTCGACCGCCCAGTTGATGCAGCGGTTGCTGGCCGCCAAGCGCGACCTGCGCTTGCCCCAGGAACTGGCCCGACTCGACCGCTTTGCCTGTCTGATTCTCGACGACATCGGCTATGTGCAGCATGACCAGGATGAAATGGAGGTGTTATTCACGTTGCTCGCCGTGCGCTACGAGCGCAAAAGCGTCATGCTCTCGACCAATTTGGTCTTCTCGGAGTGGACACGGATCTTCAAGCACCCGCTCACGACGGTCGCGGCGATTGACCGAGTCGT
>CAIWXH010000077.1 GCA_903916565.1 uncultured Oscillochloris sp.
GCCCCGTCGGGCCAGCCGTGGGCTGCCCCGGCAGCACCCGAATGATCGGCCCCACATACGGCTCCGCCCAATACGGGCGCTCGAAGTAGATATACACTCCAAGGCTGATTGCGACCAACAGCGCGATGGTCAACACGGTACGCACCAGGCTGCCAATAAACACACCAACACTGGCGAAGAAGCCGCGCCGTGGCTGCACCTGCGGCGGCGACGGGCGGGCCACTGGCGGGGCAAGCGGCACCGGACGCACGGGGGCAGGCGCAGGGCGTGGCGGCGTATTCGCGCTCAACGCAGGCACACTACTCACCTGGGCCGCCGCAGGCTGCGTGATCTTGATCGTAGCGGGCGAGACGCGCACCTGGCTTGGCACGGGCCGCGCAGTCGGATCAGCAGGCCGCAGCGCGGCCCAAAATGCATCCACGGTCGCAAAGCGATCCTGGGGCACCTTCTGAAGGGCGCGCTCCAGCACATCGGCGGTGCGCGTCGAGACGGTCGCGCCGGGGACGGTGTCGGCCCGTGGGAACGAGAAGGGCATCTGTTCCGTCGGGTCACGCCCGGTCAACAGGTGGTGCAAGGTTGCCCCAAGCGCGTAGACATCCGACTGTGGCGTGGCTAAACCCTGGTACTGCTCGGGCGGCGCGTAGCCCGGCGTGCCAATCTGGGTGCCCCGCTCGGTCGGCTGGAACAGTCTGGTGATGCCGAAGTCCACCATCTTGACCCCACCATCGGCGCGGTCGATCATCACGTTCGAGGGCTTCATATCGCGGTAGATCAGATTTTTGCCGTGCAGGTAGCCCAGCACATTGCAGATCTGGTCGGCCCAGATAAGCACTTGGTTCTCAGGAACTTTCCCCTCACGATCAACGATCTCCTCCAGATCCTCGCCGCGCACAAAGTCCATCGTCAGATAGTGGCGACCCTCATCGCGAAAGTGACTGTAGACACGCGGGATGCGCGGGTGAGTGAGGCGCTGCAGCATCTCGGCCTCGGCGTTGAAGCGCTCGATGGACTCGGCCCGCTCTTTGGGGTCGGTGAACTTGTCGAGCATCTCCTTGATCGCGTAGATCTTGCCCGCGTCGTCAATACCCTCATACACGGCGCCCTGACCACCCTGTTTGATCACCCGCGTGATCACATAGCGCCGTGCATCGCTCGGGGTCTCGTTATTCAGCACAATATCGTGCCCGCAGTGCTGGCAAAACCGCGCCCGGCGCAAGTTCGCCTTGTGACACTTCGGGCAGAGAATCTGCGTGACCTCGGACATAGCGCTCCAAACAGGGGCGGCGCGGGGCAACGCCCCAGCCGTACCGACGTATTGAGCCTTCAAGGTGCCTCCAGCGTAGCACAGCCATGGCGACCCGACAAGCGGGGCGGGCACACCCTATCTACGCCTTGGGACGCCCATTTGTTGCACCGGCAGCTAACTCCAGTCTTTCGCCCGATAGCCCAGCCAACCCAGGGCCGACGGATCATCGCGCCAGTTGGGGCGCACCTTGACCCACAGCTCAAGGAAGATCTGGCGCCCCAGCATCCGCTCGATCTCGTAGCGCGCCGCCGTGCCGATCTTCTTCAGCATGGTGCCCCCGGCGCCAATCAGGATCGCCTTTTGCCCGTCCCGCTCAACATTGATTGTCATACGAATGAAGGTCGCCTGCTCGCGCTCCTCCCACTCCTCGACCTCGACGGCCACGGCATGGGGCACCTCCTGCTGAGTGTGATAAAGCACCTTCTCGCGCACAAACTCGGCAGCGAGCTGCTGCTCGCTCTGGTCGGTCACCTGCTCATCAGGATAGAGCGGCGGGCCTTCCGGCATCCGGGCCACAATCTCGTCCAGCAGCGTGCTTAGGCCCAGACGCCGCTGCGCCGAAATTGCCAACTCCAACTCCCACGGGCCAAGGGCGCGGTAGGCATCGAGGTTGCCACCTGGGTTTTGGGGTCGCAGATCAACCTTGTTGAGGATGAGCAGCTTTTTGCCACGGGCGCGCTGCACCTGGGCCGCGATGCGTCGGTCGAGCTGGCTCGGCGGCTGGCTCAGATCGACCATAAAGCCAATCACGTCGGCGTTGGGCAGCGTCTTCTCGGCCAGTTCCACCATCAACCTGCCAAGGGCGTGGCTGGGCTGATGGATACCGGGCGTGTCAATGAAGATAATCTGGGCACCCGGCTTGGTCAGAATGCCCCGCATCGGCACCCGCGTCGTCTGTGGGCGCGGCGAGACAATCGCCACTTTCTGCCCTAGCAGCGCGTTCAGCAGCGTGCTTTTGCCCACATTCGGCTTGCCGACCAGGGCGACGAAGCCGGAACGGACGACTGACGCCCGACCACTGACCACTGACGACTGACCACTAACCGTTGACGCAGGCCGCTTGACCACGGACGAAGGAAGCGCTTGTTTCAAGCTCGGAGCGACATCGGCAGATGGGGGCACTTCAGCGCTCGTTGCTGGTTCATCCGCCTCGTCCGCCTCGTCCCCTTGTCCCCTTGTCCCCTTGCCCGCCTCGTCCGCCTCGTCCGCCTCGTCCCCTTGTCCCCTTGTCCCCTCGTCCCCCGCGTCCCCCGCGTCCTCCTCCTCAATCGCAAACACCACTGGCCCATCGCCGCCAGCCTCGTCATCATTAAGGGCGACCATCAAAGGGGCGAGGCGAGCGAGCGCCTCGGGGGTGCGTAGCTCGGCGGGGACGGCCAACTCGATCCCAAGCACCGTCTCATCGCCGTCGAGATCGAGGATGGCGGTCTCGGCCAGCGCCACGCTGCGGGCAGGCGACTCATCAGCGATGCAGACCGTTAGGCGCCCACTCTCCATATCGAGGCGCTCATAGTCGCCATCGAGCGCCAGATCGAGCTGGGCCAGGGTCACCTCATCATCAAGGTCAAGGCGCAGACCGAAGATGCGGCCCTCGGCATCAAGCAGCAAGTGGGCCGCGTACTCTAGGGTCGCGACGGCCTGTCCGGCCTCTAGCTCAGTAAAATAGACATACAGCGTGCCCGCGTCGGGGTCATGGGAAAAAGCCAGCATAATATTCTCATCAGACATCCATACGCGGGGCGCACACACCGCCGCGATGAACAGTGCCGGATCTATCGGCTATCGGCTATCAGCTATCGGCTATCAGCTATCGGCTATATCAGTGGGAGGCGCGGCGGCGTTTACTGGCTGCGCCCTGCGGCTCCGGCTCAAGGGGGTCGGTGGCGGACGGCTGGGTCGTCTCGGGCAAGTCTGTGATCTTCTGATAAAGGAAAGCGAGGACAATCCTGATCACCGCCGCCACAGGGATCGAGATAAACAGCCCGAATGGCCCCAGCAGGGCACCGCCGGACAGCAAGGCGAAGATCACCACCGCCGGATGCAGGGTCACCAGCGGCCCCATCACCTGCGGCAGCAGGATATTCTCCTCGATCATACGCAGAACCAAATAGGTCATGCCAACCACCGCGCCCAGGCCCAGGTTCGACATCCCGAAGGGCACCTCAGGCTGAAAGAGCGCGACGCTCACCGCGATGCCTGCGGCTGACCACGGGCCAATAATCGGGATAATTTCAAGAATGCCCGAGACAATCGCGATCACCAGGGCATTGGGCACCTTGAGGATCGACAGCGGAATGTAGAGCAGAACGGCCATCAGCACCACCAGAATCAACTGGCCGCGAATATAGGCGCTGAAGACCACATCGATCTGCGTGCCAAGCGCGCCAATCTCGGCGCGATACGGCGCAGGGATGAGACTTGCCGCCCAGCGCTTGAGTTGTCCCGCCTGAAGCAACAGGTAAAAGGTGACAATCAGATAGGCCAGAGTGAAGAGCAGACTTTCGAGGGCCGAGAAGACCAAGTGCGGGACACTCTCGCTGACGCGGCGCCCGAGGTCACTGACCACGCCAATCATCTGCGCCTCGATCGGGGCGATGTCGATCACAAGGCCACCAAACTCCGTCTGCTCGTGACCCTGGAAGAAGGTCTGGATCTGCGCCGCCATCGCAGGTGCCGTGGCCGCTAAATCACGCGACTGCTGGGCGACGCGGGGCAAGAACAGCGTGCCGAGGCCATAGATTAGCAGAAAGGCCAGCACATAGATCACGCCAATCCACAGCACCCGACCCACGCCGGTGCGGCGCTGCAACCAGCCGACCAAGGGGTTGAAGAGATACGCCGTGATGATCGCCGCAATGAACGGCGTCAGCATGTGTTGGACATTCAGCAAAAACCAGATGGTCAGGACGACCACCAAGGCCACCGCAATAAGCTTATACAGCGGTGAAAAGCGGATGCGCCTCTGCTCTGCGGCCATAGACCTTCCTTCGAGCGACTCTGCGCCACATGCGGTAGACAAGGTTCGCAGCTACATTACTGTTTGCGGCGTTCGTAATAACGGCAGCGTTCGTAGTAGCGGCTTCAGCCGCGTTCGGCATGAAACCCGGCACATGAAACCCTGGCGTAGCGAATAACAAAGCGACCGGCACCGGCACCGCTGCCGGGCCATGTCGCCACATTATACCGTGCCATGAAAGCCTAGTGGCTACTCGTCGCCAGCGCGCCCTCGGCGCAGGGGGATGTCGGCCTGGAGCTTATCGCTGCCCTCGCCGCGTAGGATGGCAACCTCGATCTGATCTGGGTCTACCGAGGGCAGATACCGTGAGAGAACTTCGGCGATATCGATCTTCATCTGCTCTTTCATCTCAGGGGTCAGCTTGTAGCGGTCATCGACCAACACAGCCGCCAGCCGCTCCTTCGCGACGGTACCGCTACGTTCGCGGCGCCCAAAGATGCTGTCAAGAAAGCCCACGGCAGGGTCCTTTCGCTCGGGGGGGGGCGATTCAAAGCTACGGGCGGCGGCGCCCAAAGATGCCCATCAGGCGCTCGATAACCCCTGGCTGCTCCTGAAGGGCCAGAAAGGGCACCTCGTCGCCGTTGAGCCGTCGGGCGATATTGAGAAACGCCTTGCCAGCGGTGGAACTCTGGTCGTAGACGGCGGCCTCGCCCCGGTTGGTCGAGGTGACAATCGTCTCGTCGTCGGGGACAATCCCAACTAGGGTAATCATCAGCAGCTCAAGCACATCATCAACCGACAGCATCTCGCCACGGCTGACCAAGCGCGGCTTAATCCGATTGACGATCAGGCTGGGCGGGCCTTTTTCGGCGGCCTCGACCAGGCCAACGATGCGGTCGGCGTCGCGTACCGCCGAAACCTCGGGGGTCGTGACGATGATCACCTCGTCGGCGCCGGCAATCGCGTTACGGAAGCCGCCCTCGATCCCGGCGGGGCTATCAATCAGCACAAAGTCGAAATCGTTGCGTAACTGGTTGGTCAGATCGATCATATGCTCAGGGCTGACGGCGTCTTTGTCACGAGTCTGGGCCGCAGGCAACAGGCAAAGTTCGGGCAGACGCTTGTCTTTGATCAGGGCTTGGCGCAGACGCGCGCGGCCCTCGACCACATCGACCAAATCATAGACGATCCGATTTTCGAGGCCCATCACCACATCAAGGTTCCGCAGGCCAATGTCGGCATCAATCACGGCGACCCGGCTGCCGCGCATGGCCAGGGCTGTGCCAAGGTTCGCCGTGGTGGTGGTCTTACCCACGCCGCCCTTGCCAGATGTGATGGTGATTACGCGCGCCATATACTCTCCGTGTGGGGTCTAGGCCGGACATCCGCTGCCCTGTGCCTTACGCCCCCTGCCAACTGTCTACCGTTTGTATGACTCCCAAGACTCAACGACGATCTGTCCGGCCTCGATGCGCGCCACCTCGGGAACGTGGTGGCGGTCGCCCTTGGGGGCCGTGGCGATCTGGTCAGCGATCCGCAACTGAGTCGGGTGCAACTCGATGGCACAAACCAGCGCCTCGCTATTCCCCAGCGCCCCAGCATGGACGAAGCCCCGCAAGCGCCCCCAAACAATCACGCTGCCGCCCGCGATCACCTCGCCGCCAGGGTTCACATCGCCAATCAAGGTAATGTGGCCGCTGTGGCGCACCACCTGGCCCGAGCGCACGGTGCGCGTCAGCAGCAACGCCTCGCTCTCGCCGGATGCTGGGGCAGCACCGGGCACCGGATCGGGGTAGCGGGGGAGCGGTCGGGCCGTGATCCCGGCGGCCCGCGCCGCATTGCGGCTCTCACGGGCATTGGCGCTCAGCGCATCGGCAACCACACCGTGCTGCCGCATGAGATCCAGCAACTCGGCCAGTTGGGCCTCGCTGACGGCCCGATCACCGAGATCGAGGGTCAACCGTGCGCCATTGAAGAAGGCCTGACTCTGGGCCAGCTGCCGCTCGAGCTGCTCTACCAGCGACCCCCACTCGGCGCTATCGTCGAAACGCATCCGCAGGCCGTCGCGCCCGCCCTTGATGCTGATCAGGTCGCTCATGCCGCTATGCCTGATTTGAACGAAGAAAGGTAATGAATTATAGCACAGGCGCACAGCGCAACCCGCTGACTCAGCGCCCCGGCGCGCTAGGCGTCGCCGTCGGCGTCACGGGCAGCGTCGGCGTCAGCGCTGGCGTCGCCGTTAGCGTCACGGGCAGCGTCGGCGTCGCCATAAGATCCACCAGTGGGGCGGGACAGATGCGCGGCACATTCGTTGGGGGCGTCACCTTGAAATATGCCTGCATAATTTGCGTCACCGCCGGCACCGCCATCGTCGATGAGCCGTCGCCAAGGTCGCCCACGCCCTCAAGCAGCACCGCCACCACAACCTCGGGGTGATCATAGGGCGCAAAGCCCACGAACCAGGCGTGACTCTGACGCACCAACCGCTTGTCGGGGCGCTCGATCAGTGGCCCAAACTCAGCCGTACCAGTCTTACCGGCGATCTCTAGGCCCGAACACTCGAAGCGCGCCGCAAAGTTTAGCCCGTTCACCACCGATTCACGCATGCCCTGGCGGATGACCGCCAGATAGGCCGGATCCACCGGGGCTTTGCTCAACACCTCGGTGGGCAACTTCCGCAGCGTCGTGCCGTTCCCATCGGTGATCCGGTCAACAATATGTGGCCTGTACACCGTGCCATCAAGCGCCACGCCCCCTGCCGCCACCGCCAGTTGCAGCGGCGTCACCAACATATCGCCCTGCCCAATCGCCGTGTTGTACGTGTCGCCCGTCGTCCAGACCTCACGCTTGGTCTGGGCCTTCCAGGTTTTCGTCGGCACCAGACCTGGCGCCTCGCCCGCAATGTCGATGCCGGTCGGGCGCCCAAGGTGAAACCATTCCAGCCCCGTCACTAAGCCCTCAATCTGCAGGCCCGGTGTACGCAGCGCCTTTGCGTCAAGGTTGGTCGCCTGGTCATTCCCGCCCGCCACCGAGGCAAAGAAGACGTTTGACGAGAGCCGCAGGGCGTCAACCACCGTCAGTTCGCCATTGTCACGGTTACGCACCGAGTTGGGCAACTCGAACGGGGTGCCATTCCGCTCGATCAGCCTAAGCACACCTGGGTCGCGCAGTTTCGTCTCGGGGGTAATCACGCCCTGCTGCAACGCCGCCGAGCCAACAAACTGCTTCAGGGTCGAACCCGGCGGATACTGCCCCGCGATGGCCCGGTTCGTCAGCGGCGCCAGCCGCAACAACTCCGCCAGATCCGCTGGCTGCTCACGGGTCAGCAGCGCCGCCAGATCGGCCTGGCGGGTCGGGTCAACCCAAACATTGTTGTCGTAGGCTGGCAACGAGGCCAGCGCCAGCACACGACCATCGCGTGGGTCAATCACGACGGCAGACCCGGCGACAATCGGTTTATAGTTGTGCTTGTACGTATCCACCGCAAGCTCACGGCGGCGCTCGCCCTCAGTGATCCAGCGCTGGAGCACCTGCTCAACTTCAGCCTGAAACCCCGCATCGACGGTCAGCACCAGATTCTGGCCGTTCTCAACCGGGCGTACTTCCTGCACGGCGCTTACCGGGCGCTGCAGCGCATCGACCAGCAGCGTCTCGATGCCGATACGCCCGCGCATCTCGCGCTCGTAGGCCGCCTCAAGGCCGTCCTTGCCGATGCGGTCGCTGAGGCCATAGGGCGGGAAACCGAGGCTGGGCGGGTCAATCACCTTGTGCAGCAGACCGCAGCGCCCGACATGGCCGACCACATCAACCAGCGCCGTCAGCCACGAACTGGCGGGGTTCTCGGACACCAGTTCGCACTCGGTGATGCGTCCGATGTAGCCGAGCGTATGGGAGAAAGAAGGAACCGTGGCGCTCTGGGGATAGCGCCGCCGGTAACTCTCGATCACCTGCACGCCGGGCAAGTAGTTGGTATTCTCACTAATCGCCAGGGCCAAATCAGGGCTGACCCCTTCGGCAATCACGACCACCTGATAGCCGCGCACATTCTCGCGGGCGATCATGGCTTCAATCGGGCTGCTCAGACGCAGCACATCGCTAAAGGTGCGGCTCACCGCAAGGGCCGCGCCGCTCTCCGCAGGAGCCACGGTCACCGTCAGGGGCACACCGGCGCTGAGCGTCGGCACTGGCCCGAGCCGACCGAGGGCCACGCGCA
The DNA here is from genome assembly GCA_903916565.1 of uncultured Oscillochloris sp. Taxonomy (GTDB): domain Bacteria; phylum Chloroflexota; class Chloroflexia; order Chloroflexales; family Chloroflexaceae; genus CAIWXH01. Next base: position 8,476 of record CAIWXH010000077.1, read on the forward strand.
GCCCCGGACGATCCGCAAGGGCGCTGGTCGGCGTAAGCGTGAGGGTGGCACTGATATCGGCGACTTGGCCGAGGCGCACGAGCACTTCAGCGCGACGGACGGGGTCGCTCGTGGCACTAGGCAGACGCCCCGGCACCACGGCCAAATTGTAGATCGGCAGACTCTCCGCGAGCAGCGTCTTCCCGTCAGCGGCGAAAATCTCACCCCGACGCGGTGCCACGGTAATACTGCGCCGGGTGGCATCGTCAATGCTAATGCCAAAACGCTTGCTGTCGCTCGCCACCAGTTGCAACTGATAGAGCCGACCCACCAGCACGGTCACCACCAGCAGGAGCAGCACGCGCAGCACAATCAGTCGCGGCATCGGTACGCCTCACGCCTTAGACAAGGTTCGTAGTAGCTTTACAGTTTTGGTACTTGCAGCGCTTGTTGATGCGCTCGGTCTGAAACCTGAAACCTGGCCCCTGAAACCTTGTCTTACAGCTGATTCCGAAGCAGCCATCGGAGCAGAAAAAAAACCGGCAGGGCCGGGATCAGCGCGGCGAACAGCGCGGGCAGGATCACCACCAAGGCATAGCTACGCCACTCAATCGGATTGGGTTGGGTAAGCAGCGCCAAGGTCGTCTCGTAGATCAGGGAGGCCACGAGCAGCGCCAGCAGGGGGATGATCGGGCGCTCGATCCGCAGGCGACGGGCAGCGGCGGCGACGACGGTAGCCGCCAAAAGCACAGCCAACGCATGGGCACCAAGCACCGTCCCCGAGGCAACATCAAGCGCCAGACCACCGTACAACGCCCACCGCAACGCATGGCTAAGCCCGCGATCAGGGAACGTAGACCCGATCCCTAGCAGCGTCCTACAGATCACGACCACCAGCACCAGCGGCACGGTGAAGCCCAACGGTGTGGCGCAAAGCGTGACCTGGACGAGCGCCAGGGCCACGAGGGCGAAGATCCGTGCTGCCTCGAAGGCGAGGATCTCCTCTAGGCGTCTTGGCTGAGAATCACCCACACATACCGTACCTGGTCAGGGTCTACGAACGGACGCAACTCGGCGTGCTGGTACTGCTCGGTGACACCCACCTGATCGACGGTGCCAATCGGAATTTCGGCGGGCACAGCGGCCAAATCGAAGGGCAGACCGAGGGCGGCGGTGAGCCCAGCGGTCACCACCGGGTCGCCAGCGGTGACGGGCATCGAGCGCTCGATCTGTTCGAGGCGCAGGCGCGAACCCTTCTGCCACTGGCCTTGCACCAAGCCGACGGCGGCCTTGCCCGCGTGAATCACCCGACCGCTGACCTGGCTGCCGATGTCGGTGATCAGCAACACCTCGGCGGTATGCGCGCCGGTTGACTCGACGATCCCAATCAGCGCCGCCGGGCCACCGGGCATCTGGCCGATCACCGCCATACCGGGGCGCAGTCCATCATCAGTGCCACGGGCCAGCAGGATCACGCGCCGACCAGCATCGGGCGAGCGCACGGTAACCTCGGCACCGAGCAGGTGCCAGGGGTGGTCACGCTGAATCGCAAGCTGCTGACGCAGGAAGGTATTCTCGACCTGGGCCTGCTCAAGGCGCAAAACCGTCTCAGTGAGCCGACTGTTCTCGCGCTCAAGCACGTCAATCCGGGCCTGAAGCGCCGCCTCACCACGGGGGGCAACCGCCAAGTCGCCGACCCCGTCGCGCAGCGCCGTCAGTCGCCCAGTGATTGGCGTGATCGCCGCCTGCACCAGATCGTGTACCGGGGCGATCATGCCCTGGCGATCAAGGCCGATCAGCAGCCCGGCCAGCACACACAGAACCAGCGCCAGCCCAAACGGTCGCCCGCTGACCGGCGCGGCGGAGCGCTCGTGGCGCAACTTGAGCGGGCGATCATCGAGAAAGTCGCGCATTAGAACTTGGCTCGCCGCGAATTCTGGGTGCGCGTCAGGATGTCTTGGTAGACCTTATTCTCGAAGTGCTCGACCATCATCCCGGCGCCACGGGCCACACACGAGAGCGGATCCTCGGCGATGTGGACGGGCATCTTGGTCTCGGCGGCGATGCGCTTGGCCAGCCCGTGGAGCAGCGAGCCGCCGCCCGCCAGCGTGATCCCATGCTCCATCACATCGGCGACCAGCTCAGGGGGCGTCTCCTCAAGCGCCAGACGCACCTCTTGAATAATCGCATTGACCGGGCCAGCGATACCCTCACGGATCTCAACCGAGCTTACCTCGACGGCTTTGGGCAGACCAGTGAGCAGGTCGCGACCGCGTAGCACCACCTTGATCTCTTCCTCAAGCGGGTAGGCGGAGCCAGCGGCGATTTTGGCGCGCTCGGCCATCCGCTCGCCGATCAGCAGGTTGTACTCGCGGCGGGCGAACTGCATAATCGCCTCGTCAATCTCATCACCGGCGGTACGGATCGAGTGGTTAATCACGATGCCGCCAAGCGAAATCACGGCCACCTCGGTCGTGCCGCCGCCAATATCAACAATCATGCTGCCTATTGGCTCATCGACCGGCAGACCGGCCCCAATCGCCGCCGCCATCGGCTCCTCGACCACATACGCCTCGCGGGCCTTCGCGTTCAGGGTCGCATCGCGGGCTGCCCGCTTCTCCACCTCAGTCACGCCTGAGGGCACGCCAACCACCACGCGGGGGCGTGGATCCATCAGCCGCATCGCCGAGTGGGCGTGGGCCTTCTTGATAAAATAGGCCAACATCTTCTCGACCACATCGAAGTCGGCAATCACGCCGTCCTTCAAGGGGCGCACCGCAATAATATTGGCGGGCGTCTTGCCCACCATCGCCTTCGCCTCTGCTCCAACGGCGTGAACCCGCTTGGTCTTGGCGTCAATCGCCACCACCGAGGGTTCGCTGATCACGATGCCTTTGCCGCGTACATGGACGAGCGTGTTGGCGGTGCCCAGGTCGATGCCGAGATCACGGCTGAAGGCGCCGAACAGCGAGTTAATCGGGTTAAAGCCCACGTTCTGCTCCGCTCAACAGCTCTTGACGGGGGAAAAATGTGAGAGGCCAAGCCCTCAATGGAAGAGGTAACGCTGTAGCTGTGGTTGTCAATGGTTAAGATACCAGAGGATGATTATAGCATAGGACACACCTCGGCCCGTCGCGGTGTACCACCGATAGCCTGCCGCGCAGAAGGGCCTGATAAGCAGGTGACAGGGGGTGAACACCAGGATTTGACTTTTACGGGTCTTTGTGACACAATACGCTCCGCCGTGAACTAAAATCCCACGGCCCCACTGTGCAAAGTTCGGGCGGGCTAGGGTTCGTCAGGGTGGTTGGACGTTGTTGGTATGGTTCTTACACTATCTCAATATCGGCGCTGCTGCTAGGACTTCTGGCTTCCCGCGAGCTGGAAGATTTTTATTGTCGTGAGCACCTCGGTACTGCGCCCAGTCTATCCATTCACCGCGATTGTTGGCCAGGAGCGGCTGAAGCGAGCGTTGATCCTCAACGCGATCAACTCGCGCATCGGTGGCGTCCTGATCCGTGGCGAGAAGGGCACCGCGAAATCGACGGCTGTCCGTGGTCTCGCCCGCCTGCTGCCCACTATCGCCGTGGTCGATGACTGCCCATATTCGTGCCAGGCGGATCGCCCCGCTGGTCTCTGCGTCACCTGCAAAGGTCGCGGTGTCGGCGAGTCCCTGCCCACCCACCATCGCCCCACCCGCCTCGTCGAACTGCCTGTCTCGGCCTCCGAGGATCGCGTCGTCGGCTCGCTCGACCTCGAACACGCGATCACCGAGGGCCAGCGCCGCTTCGAGCCGGGGCTGCTTGCCCAGGTCAATCGGGGCTTGCTCTATGTCGATGAGGTGAACCTGCTCGACGATCATCTCGTTGACCTGCTGCTTGACGCCGCCGCGATGGGTGTCAACACAGTCGAGCGCGAAGGCGTGAGCATCTCGCACCCATCTCGCTTCATCCTCGTCGGCACGATGAACCCCGAAGAGGGCGAGCTGCGCCCGCAGTTGCTTGACCGCTTCGGCCTCGCGGTCGAAGTGGTCGGCCTGGTTGATGTGCCTTCGCGGGTGGCGGTCATCGAGCGCCGCTTCGCCTATGAGGGCGACGCCCAGGGCTTTATGGCGAGCTGGCAGGCCGAAGAGGATACGCTGGCGGCGCGCATCATCGGCGCCCGCGAGCTGCTGCCCCTCGTGCAGATGGACGGCTCGGATCTGGTCGCCGTGGCGAGTCTCTGCATCGAGCTTGGCGTGGACGGCCACCGTGCCGACTTGACCATCCTTGAGGCGGCGCGCGCCCACGCGGCATGGAGCGGGCGCACCCGTCTAGGCGTGGCGGATATTCGCATCGCCGCCGAGTTGGCGCTGCCGCACCGGATGCGGCGGCAGCCCTTCGCCGAGATTAAGCTTGATGAGCAGCGGATCGCGGCCATCCTTGAGCGCAGCGGCAAACCCGCCGATGCTGGCTCCAGTGACGTGATAAAAAAAAAGGCTGAGCTAGGCGAGAAGCCCGAGGACGGCGAGGGCGGTGACGAGAATGGGGGCGGTGGTCAGGTCACGCCGGTTGGCAGCGCTGGCAGCGCCGACACAAGTAGCCCAACCAGCGCTACGAACACGGGCGGCAAGCAGTTCGAGGCCGCCGAGTTGTTCCGCCCCCAGCGCCTTGCGGGCTATGGCGACCGCCAGCAGCGTGACGCGGTGGGCAAGCGCACACGCACCCGCACGACGCGCAAGCATGGGCGCTACATCAAGAGTCGCCGCGTGGCCCGCGTGACCGACCTAGCCTTCGATGCCACCTTGCGCGAGGCCGCCATCTACCAGCGCAAACGCCGTGACGAACTGACGCATACCATTGCGATGCCCCACCGCCGCCGCCCAAAAGTGCTGTTGCAGCGCAGCGACCTGCGCCAGAAGGTGCGCGTGCGCCGCACCCGCAACGCGGTCTGCTTTGTGGTGGATGCCAGTTGGAGCATGGCCGCCGATGAGCGGATGCAGGCCACGAAGGCTGCCGTACTCTCGCTGTTGCGCGATGCTTACCAGCGTCGTGACCGGGTGGGCCTGGTCAGCTTCCAGCGCGACTTTGCGCGCATCCTGCTGCCGCTCACCAACAGCGTCGAGTTGGCGCAGAAACGCCTTCAGACCATGCCTACCGGCGGCAAAACACCGTTGGCACGCGGTATGCTTACAGCCTTTGAACTGCTTGAAAAGGCGCGGCGTCAAGATGAAGAGATTCTCCCCCTGATGGTACTCCTGACCGATGGACAGGCCAATGTGTCAATTAGCAACCTGCCGCCCCAGCAGGAAGCCTATCAGATTGCGGATCTGATCGCGGCCCGTGCGATTCGCGCAATCGTAATTGACACCGAGCAGCCCACCTTCGAGCGGGGCCTCTCACGCCAACTGGCCGAGCACCTGAAGGGGGCGTACTATAGACTTGAAGATCTACGCGACGGTGGCCTTGAACAGGCCGTCCGCCGCCAGATGCAATAGGAACGTGTGCCACTTATAGTTGTAGGAGGGAAGCAGGAGATGACCGACCAGGTAAGTAGGAACGAGTCCGCCGAGAGCGAGCTGCTTGACACGCTGCTCGCCGCAGCGGACGCTCCGGCGGCTCAGGACGCGGCGGCCACGCCGGAGCTTACGGCGGAGGCTGAGCCTGCGGCCCAGCCTACCCCTGAGCTTGCCGCTGAGCTTGCCGCTGAGGAGTCCGCCACCGAGGAACCCGCCGCTGATGGCACGGCGGTCGTCACCGCCGAAGGTGAGTCGAGCGGCGCCAGCTTTACGCCCGTCGCGGAGGAGGGCACCCGCCCACGTAAGCTGAAGGATCTGCATGCTGGGATGGAGTTGGATGGCCGCGTTACCTCGATTGCCCTCTACGGGATCTTTGTGGATATTGGCGTAGGCCGCGATGGCCTCGTCCATATCTCAGAGATGAGCGACACGCGCATCGACACCCCCTCCGATGTGGTACAGATCGGCGACACCGTCAAGGTGCGGATTAAGAGCGTAGACCCGGACGCCCGCCGGATCAGCCTCACCATGCGCTCGGGCAGCGGTGAGAAAGAGAAGCATGAGGGTGCCCGTAGCAGCGGCGGTGGCGGCGGTGGTGGCGGCGGGCGTGGCAGTCGCCCCAAGCGCGCCGAGGTCGATAAGGATCGTCTGTCGGCGATGCGCGTCGGCGATGTGGTTGATGGCGTGATCACCGGCTACGCCCCCTTCGGCGCCTTCGCCGACATCGGCGTGGGCAAGGATGGCCTGGTTCATGTGAGTGAACTGGCCGAGGGCCGCGTCGAGAAGCCCGAGGACGCCGTCAAGGTCGGGGATCGCTTCCTGTTCAAGGTGCTAGAGGTTGACCCCGAGGGCACCCGCATCAGCCTGAGTCTGCGCCGCGCCCAGCGCTCGCAGAAGATGCAGGGCCTTGAGCCGGGCCAGATCCTTGATGGCACAGTCAGCGGTATCGCGCCCTTCGGTGCCTTCGTTGACATCGGCGTCGGTCGCGACGGC
>CAIWXH010000078.1 GCA_903916565.1 uncultured Oscillochloris sp.
CGACGGTGACGCCCACACTCACGGCGACGGTGACGCCCACACTCACGGCGACGGTGACGCCCACACTCACGGCGACGGTGACGCCCACACTCACGGCGACGGTGACGCCCACACTCACGGCGACGGTGACGCCCACGCTCACGGCGACGGTGACGCCCACGCTCACGCTCACGGCGACGGTGACGGTGACCGCCACGCTTGTCGCCGGATGCCCCGACCTGCTTGCCGGGGGATTCGCGCAGATCTACGCCGAAAATGTGAATGTACGCACTGGCCTTGGCTGTCCGCTGGGGCGCGAGTTCACCGGGCGTGGCTCACAGCAGTTCTTCGCGCACGGGATGCTGTTCTGGTGGAGCGACAAGAATACTGACCCAAGAAGCGACCATATCTTCGTCTTCAGCGGCCTACAGCGCGGCACCTACGAGGAATTCACACCCGAAGATGTGGCGATCCTTGGCCCCGAACCGACGCCGTCGGCAGACCCGAACGTCCCGCGCCGTGGCTTCGGGCGGGTCTATTTCTACCGTGCCGACATTAGCGCGGCCCTTGGGGTGTGGACAAGCCCCGAGCTTGAGTTGAAGGGTGGCACCGAGTCTGGTGTGATTCAGTTCTTCGCGCAGGGCATTATGCTCTGGACGCCCATTACAAATCCGGCGGGGCACAAAACAATCTATGTCTTCTATAATGATCAGACCTTCGAGCGTTTCAATGACCCCTCCGCCGGCTGATGTGCAAAGAGAACGACCCATGATACAAGTGGCCTCGCCTCGACAACCTGCCACTCCCGGCTTGGCGTTGCTGCCACTGAAGCTGACCGCGCCCGCACCGCGCAGCGAGGTACTCCTGCGGCCCGACTTGCAGGCGCTGCTCGCTGAGGTGCGGCTGCGCCCAGCAACCCTGGTGGTCGCCCCCGCCGGCTACGGCAAGACCACGCTGCTCACCCAATGGGCCGCTGACCTGGATCGTACCGGTGCTGCCGTGGCCTGGCTCAGCCTTGATGCCGATGACAGCGCCCCCGCGATGCTGCTGGCCTATTTGGTGCGGGCCTTCCAGCGCCATCTGCCCGAGGTTGGCGAAGAGTCGTGGCGCATCCTCCATTCGGCTGCCGACCTGGAGCGCGACTGGCCTCTGGTGGCTGGGGCGTTGCTCAGCGACATCCAGAACACCCTGACAACGCCGACCTTCCTGGTCATTGACGATTTCCACCAGATCACCGACGGCCCGATCACCAACGCCCTGCTCTCCTACCTGCTGCGCGCCGCGCCGCCCGCCCTCCATGTGGTCGTGGCCTCACGCCGCCCCATTGATGTGGCGCCCCTGCACCGCATGCGCGCCGAGGGTCTGCTGGTTGAGATCGAGCGTGGCGACCTGTCGCTGACCCGCGAGGAAGCCGCCGAACTTACAGCCCGTGCCGGGGTCAGCCTCAGCCCCGAGGAGCTGGATCTGCTGCTTGAGCGCACCGAGGGCTGGGTACTCAGCGTGCAGTTGGCCGCCCGTGCGCTGGTTCGTCAGGCACCCGAGCAGCGCCACGCCTATCTCCAAACGCTCGACAGCAGCCAGCGCAGCCTCTTCGATTATCTGGCCTCCGATGTGTTGGCGGGCCTGCCACCCGACCTGCTCGACTTCCTCGCCCGCGCTGCGCTGGCCGACCAGATCGACGCTGAGCTGATCCACGAGGTGCTTGGTCGCCCTGGTGCCCAGGAACTCATTGAGCGCAGCCTGCACATGGGCCTGCCGATCTCGCCCGTCGAGACGGGCGACACCCACGCCCACATCTATCGCTTCCACCCCCTGTGGGGGCGGCTGTTGCGTGAGCGGGCCGAGCAATTGCTCGGCCACGCGGCGATGGCCGAGTTGCACCTGTGCTATGGTGCCGCCTTCGAGCGCCGTGGTCTGCTTGAGGCGGCGATGGCGCACTATACCGCCGCTGGCAACGACGAGGCACTGGCTGGTGCTTTGCGCCGCCAAGCTTGGCCGCTGATCGACACCCCTCAGCGCGACAGCATCCGCGCTTGGCTTGAAGCGCTGCCCGCCGAGAGCCGCGAGCGCGACCCTGAACTTTTGCATATGTGGGGCTGGAGTCTGGCCGCCGCCGCGCGCGACCAGGCGCTTCAGGCGATCAGCCAGGCCGCCGAACTCTATCGGCAGCTTGGCAATCACCAGCGCGAGCTGCGGGCGCTCAGTGATATGGCGGCCCTGATTTTTTGGGAGGATCGACCAGCCGACTTCGCCAACATCTGCGTGCGCGCCGTTCACGCCGCGAACCATGTGCGCGACCCGTGGGCGCGCGGTGCGGCGCTGGCCTCGACCGCCGCTTTGCTCTACAGTCGTGGGCGCTACGCCGCCGCCTTGCGCGTGGCCAATCACGCCGCACGGCACCCGCGCAGCCCCTTCTGGCAGTGGCTGCTTGGCATGATTGTGGCCTCAATCCACATTCAGCAGGGCTATCCTGAGCGTGCCGCCGCCACCATCGCGCAGGCGCTTGAGATGCCCCAGGTTGATCGCGACGACCGGCTTCATCAGAATTTGCTGCTGCTGCACAGCATGGCGCTCTATCAACAGGGCCATGCGGGTGCGGCGGTTAGTGTCGCGCTCGACGCCCACCGTCGCCTTAGCGCCTACTCGCAGGAGAGCGTGATTGGCGTGAGTGCGGCCTTCGTCGCGCTGTTGCTCGTTGAGCAGGGCCGCTTCGAGGAGGCTGCGACGTACACTGCACGGGCGCGTAGCGCCGCCAACGCGAGCGGTGCCGCCGCTCTGCTCGCCCGCGTCCAGGTCATCGAGGCTTATGCCAATCTGCGTACCGGCCAGGGCAGCGCAGCGGCGGGGGCCGCCCTCGATCTCGTGCGCCTAGCTCGCGTCGTTGGTGGCGCCCCCGCCATCGCCGGACGGCGCGACTACGCTTCAGGCGATCTGACGCCGCCCACGCTTGGCACGCACGACCTCTGGCTCCAGCTCTACTTGCTGGTGGCCCTCGGTGAGGGTGGCGAAATCGACCGGGCCGCCGCCCTCGCCGATGAGCTTACCACTGAGATGGATCACCGTGGCGATGGCCTCTTCCTCGCCGCCGCCCAGATCTACCGGGCGGCCCTCGCCGCCCGCCGTGGCGACGAAACCGTGCGCCTGCACGCAATCCACGTCGGCTGGGAGATTTGCGAAGCTCACAACTTCGGCTTCCTGCCTGGTCTGCCTCAGGCGGTCGTCGAGGACGCGGTCGCGGCTGCGCTTGAACTTGGACTTGCCCCTCGGGCTGTCGGTGCCGTGCTACGCGCCCAGTTGCCCGACGCTGCGCCGGGACTGTTGCTGCGCCTGCTTGAACTCCACCAGGCACCAGCGATTCGTGCACGCATTGCTGGCCTGCTTGGCGACCTTGGGGCGGCTACGGCTTACCCCGCCCTGCGCGCCATGCTCAAGGAACGCCACCCCACGGTGCGTAGCGCCGCCGAGAGCGCACTTGAGCGCCTGATCTACCGCCCGGCCTACAAGCTCAATGTGCGTACGCTCGGCGCGTTTGGGGTCTGGCGCGGCGAGATTGAGATCCGCGACCGTGACTGGCGCAGCGTCAAGGCCCGTCAGCTCCTCCAGCTTTTGTTGGTTGAGCGAGGCCGCATGCTGCCGCGTGACCGAATTATGGATATGCTCTGGCCCGGTCTTGATACCGAGGCGGCTGCCAACAATCTGCGCGTCACGCTCAGTCGGCTGACCAAAGCCATTGAGCCAACGCGGCCCGAGGGTGCGCCGACCTACTACATTATGCAACAGGGCGACACCTACGGCTTTAATGTCGAGAGTGATCACGGCTACGATACGATTGACTTTACGACCGCTGTTGATCGGGGCCGCGCCGCGTTGCAGAAGGATCACCGCGACGAAGCAATCAGCCACTTCCGGCGTGCGATCAGCCTCTACGGCGGTACGTTTTTGCCCGATTGCTTGTACGAGGATTGGTCTGTGGTCGAGCGTGAGCGGCTCGGCCTGCTTTTCACCGAGGTGTCGCTGCGGCTTGGGGGGTTGCTGCTCGACGATGGTCATGCCCACGAGGCAATTGGGCTGGCTTGGCGCGTGCTTGAATATGACCAAGCCCAGGAGGAAGCGTATCAGTTGCTGATGCGGGCCTACGGTGGCCTTGGCGAGCGGAGTACGGCCCTGCGGCTCTACGCCCGCTGTGTTGATGCGCTTGAACAGGAGCTTGGGGTTGAACCCCTGTTTGAGACCGTGGAGATCTATGAGCAGATTCGCGAAGGGTTGTAGGTACGCGCTCATGGGCTATGGTAGCGGCGATGAACACGGCTCCTCAAGCTCGTAGACATACTCGGTGAGTGGCCCCAAGTGGCTGTTGATAAAGGCGAGCGCCTGGGCCAATTCGTCGATCTGCAACTCGCTGCCGCTGGCAATATGCTGGATGCGACCGCGCCAAATTTCAGGCGTGAGCGCCTGATCCTCGGGGACGACAATGCGAAGTAAGAAGGACTCGACCCTGCGCGTCCGCATAATGCTTCCCCTTTCATCACGAATTTACACCATTGTTGCTGGGTTGGACAAAGCTCTCTGGCTCAACGATACGCGGTAACAGTAACCAGTTCGTTACCATGGTTTTTACGGCTCTCTCTAGTACGATTGGGGTTGTTGTGAGTGCTACGCTTGTGGTGTTGGCGGGGGATGGGATTGGGCCGGAGGTGACCGCCGAGGGTCTGAAGGTGCTAGAGGCCGTGGGGCACCGCTTTAGGCTCAGCTTTACGCTGCGCGAGGCGCTGATTGGCGGGATCGCGATTGACCAGACGGGTACGGCGCTGCCGTCCGTTACGGTCGAGGCGTGCAAGACCGCCGATGCGGTGCTGTTGGGCGCCGTGGGTGGCCCGAAGTGGGACGACCCGAGCGCGAAGGTGCGCCCCGAGCAGGGGCTGCTTGGTATTCGCAAGGCGCTTGGCCTCTTCGCCAACCTGCGCCCCGTGACTATTCACCCGTTGCTTGTTGACGCCTCGCCCCTGCGCCGCGAACGCCTGGAGGGCGTCGATCTGCTGGTGGTGCGTGAGTTGACTGGCGGGATTTACTTTGGCGAGAAGCGGCGCGACCGCGACGAGTATGGCGAGTGGGCCTCGGATCTGTGCATCTACAGCGAGGCCGAGATTGTGCGCGTGGTGCGAATGGCTGCCGAGTTGGCCCGTGGGCGCAATGGCAAGCTTACCCTGGTTGATAAGGCCAATGTGCTGGAAACCAGTCGCCTGTGGCGTAGCATCACCACGCGCCTGGTACACGATGAGTTCCCTGACCTGCACTACGACTGGATGCTGGTGGACGCCTGCGCGATGCACTTGTTGCGCCGCCCATCCGATTTCGATGTGATTGTCACCGAGAATATGTTTGGCGACATCCTCACCGACGAGGCTAGCATGTTGGCCGGTTCGCTGGGCATGCTGCCCTCGGCCTCGCTTGGGGCGGGCAAAGTTGGCCTCTACGAGCCGATCCACGGCTCGGCCCCCGACATCGCGGGCCAGGGCAAGGCCAATCCGCTGGCGACTATCCTGAGTGTGGCCTTGCTGCTGCGCCATTCGCTTGGGCTTGAAGCCGCCGCCCGCGCGGTCGAGGCCGCCGTGAGCGCCGTGATCGAGTCGGGTATCGTCACGGGCGACATCGCCCGCCCCGGCCAGCGCAGCTATCGCACCGCTGAGGTTGGCGACGCGGTGGCTGGGCGGATCTAAGATACGTCGGCGGAAATGCACGGCAGGTTTTTTACCACGAAGCGCACGAAGGTCACGAAGGCCGAACCGCGTGCGGCTACGCTCCGTGCCTGACGAGAATCCCCGCGCAACCCTAGAGGAACTTTCAGAAAGCGGGACTAGTGTTCTGATATAGTATCCAAAAGCCTAGCGTTTTATGACGCTTGCTTCCGGTTCAGCAGGGCAATC
>CAIWXH010000079.1 GCA_903916565.1 uncultured Oscillochloris sp.
ATCCGGGGGGCTGAAGCCCCCGGCTCTTGGGTGACGAAGCCTGCCTTCGCAGGCTGATGCAGGCCGCGCAGGCGGCCTTCGCACCCCGTAGCCCGTGGCTTCAGCCACCGGGCGGGGGCGAAACAACCACTGTAGGATTGCGCTAATCGCCGCTTGTCGGGGCCGCCACAGGCGCAGGCGCGCTGCCCGGCACTGCTAGCCGCAGGTCAAGCGCCTCGGGGCGCGGGCAATCGCTTACGCAGGTCAGACAACTGATACAGCGCAGGTCAGTCACGGCGTCGGCGCGGGCGACATCAATGCCCATCGGGCAGTGCTGGGTGCAGAGGCCGCAGCTTGTGCAGGCGCTCGCCGTGCGCGCGATCCGCACCGGGCTGAAGCGCCCGAGCAGGCTGATCGTCGCGCCCAGGGGACAGGCGTAGCGACACCAGGCCCGCTCAACAAACAGCGAGGCCACCAGCGAGACGGCCAGCACCACCGTGCCGACGCTCAGTTGCAGTTCGGCTAGGCTGAGCAGGGCCGACCAGGGGTCGTAGTCGCGGAAGACCATCGTGCCGTAGACGATGGTGCCGCCGATGATCCAGGCCAGCACGAGGTAGCGCCCGTAGCTGAGCCAGTGGTCAAGGCGCTGGCCGAGCGTCGGCCCGACCGAGGCACCGCGCGCCGCGCGCGGGTTCAGGGCTTTGTTCAGCGCACGCATGGCGCGGCCCAGAGGCGGGATGCGCCGCTGCAACCAGCGGCTGAAGCTGGCTACCCACTCCTGAATCGTGCCGAGCGGGCAGAGCCAGCCGCAGAAGGCACTCCGCGCAACAATGGTGGTGACCATCAGCGCGAGAAAGAGCACGAGGTTCGAGAGGTGGGTGTGGCTGATGGTGCGCCCACTGCTCAGGTAGCTGTAGAGCGTCTCGACGCCACCGAAGGGGCAGAATGCCTCCGCCGAGGGGACGGTCTCGCCATAGACGAGCTGGCGCCCGACGACGACGGCGATGAAGCCGACGACGCCAAGCTGGACGAGGCGGCGGATCGTCTGGGTGCTGGGCCAGCGCCAGCGGGCGCGGGCCGACGGTGTGTGGGGGCTGGTGGGTGTGGACATGGTGCATACTCCCTTGGTCATACTGCTAACCTCAGCGTAGCGCCAATGTATGGATAACTGATGGAGCGACGGTGGAAGCTTCGCGGGGATCGTGCTTGGCATGAAGATCACGCATCACGCGCAGCGGGTGATCGCTTGGTCAGCGCTGGCAGGCGATCCGGGCACAGGATGTGCTACACAGGGTTCAGGCTCTTCGTGGCCGGTGATCTTCGGCAGGCGACCGATGCACCTTCACGCCCGCCACCAACGAGGGCAAGCAGATGGGTACTACCGTGATCCAAGCGTTCCTGGTCGTCGATGCGAGCCTCGCCGACGTCCATTTGTTCCAGCAGATGCTCGCGGAGCCGGGCGCACAGGGCATCACCTTGCTGCACGTCACGAGCATGCGTGAGGCCGAGGCGTATCTTGCGGGGCATGCGGTTGACCTGATCGTACTCGACCTGGGGCTGCCTGACGTCCAAGGACTGGGCGCAGTTCGCCGGGCGTACGCCGCCGCGCCCCACATTCCCCTAGTCGTACTGACGGGCGTGGAGGACGAGTCGCTCGCCATCCACGCCTTGCAGGAAGGCGCGCAAGATTATCTCATCAAAGGCCACATCGAGACACGCGGGCTGCTGCGCGCCCTCCGCTACGCCGTCGAGCGGAAGATCCTCGAAGAGGCATTGTTCGTAGAGCAGGAACGTGCCCAGGTGACGCTCAACAGCATCGGCGACGCCGTCGCCTGTACGGACAGCGCGGGCACCATCAGCTTCCTCAATCGCGCCGCCGAAACGCTGACTGGCTGGTCATCGCACGACGCGACCGGGCTGGACATGGCCCAGGTACTCCGCATCGTGGATGCCACGAGCCGCACAACCATCCCGAACCCGATGGAGCGCGCCGTGGTGCAAAACGAAACCCTGCACTCGCAGGCGCAGTGGATCCTGCTGCGGCGTGACGGATCTGAAATCCCGATTGAGGACTCCGTCGCGCCCATCCATGATCGGCGGGGGCGAGCGACCGGCGCGGTCATCGTGTTCCGCGATGTGAGCGTGGCGCGCACGCTGGCGCTCCAGCTAACCTATTCAGCCGAACACGACTTCCTGACCGGGTTGCCCAATCGCGTGCTCCTCAACGACCGGGTACGTACCGCCATCGCCTTCGCCCAACGGCACCAGAAAAAGGTCGCGGTGCTGTTTTTGGATTTGGATGGCTTCAAGCACATCAACGATTCGCTCGGCCATGCGATGGGCGACAAACTGTTGCAATCGGTCGCCCAACGGCTGGTGCAGTGCATCCGTGGGGCGGATACGGTCAGCCGCCAGGGCGGCGATGAATTTATCGTGCTGCTTGCGGAGGTGGAACACGTAGACGATACGGCCATTATGGTGCAACGCTTGCTCCAGGCAATCGCGACAGCCCATTCCATTGACAACCATAATCTGCTCGTCACCACCAGCATTGGCGTGAGCGTCTACCCCGACGATGGCCTGGATGCGGAGACGCTGATCAAGAACGCCGCCACCGCGATGTATCAGGCCAAGGCGCATGGACGGCAGTGCTATCAATTTTTCAAGCCAGCCATGAACATCCGCGCGGTGGAGCGCCAAGCCATCGAAGAGCGTTTGCAGCGCGCCGTCGCCCAGCAGGAATTTACGCTCCACTATCAGCCGACGATTAATCTACAGACGGGGGCAATCACCAGCGCGGAGGCATTGATCCGTTGGACGCATGCCACACGCGGGACGCTCGCGCCCGCCGACTTTATTCCCATTGCGGAAGACTGTGGGCTGATTGTGCCGATCGGCAAATGGGTGCTGCGCGAAGCATGTCGGCAGGCCCAGGCGTGGGTGCAGGCCGGCCTGCCGACGCCGACGATAGCGGTGAACATCTCCGCACTGGAGTTCCGCGATGACGCTTTTCTTGCGGGGGTCTTGGACATCCTCACCGAGACGGGCTTGGATCCGCACATGCTGGAACTGGAGCTGACCGAGCGCGTGCTCATGCAGGATGTCGAGGCCACCATCGCGACGCTCAAGCGCCTGCGCGCACATGGCGTGCAGGTGGCGGTCGATGACTTCGGCACGGGGTACTCCAGCCTGAGCTATCTGAGTACGTTTCCGATCGACATCCTCAAGATCGACCAGTCGTTCGTCCAGCAGATCAGCAGCGCCCCCCAAGCGGCGACGATTGTCACCGCGATCATCAGCATGGGCCGCAGCCTGAAGCTGCGGCTCGTTGCCGAGGGCGTGGAAACGCCCGCAGCGCTGGCGTTTCTCCAGGCGCACCACTGTGACGAGGCGCAAGGCTATTATTTCAGCAGGCCCGTGCCGCCCCAGCAGTTCGCCCAGTTGCTCGAACATGGCCTCGTCGCCACCGTCCTCCACAGGTTGTTGAATCCGGGGGGCTGAAGCCTCCGTATGTCTTCGCAGGCGCATCCAGGCCGCGCAGGCGGCCTTCGTATACGTGTCGCGCCGCCAGTCGCTTGTAGCGCCCCGGCAAGAAGTGCAGCAGCCAGCGCATTAGCGCACGGCAGCCGCAAAGCTAGGGCGATCTCGCGCAAAGCCGCAAAGCCGCAAAGCCGCAAGGCAGCGCTGTGGCGCACAATGGGTTGGTGCAGGCTTCGACGCTGTTGAGCGGCGGGCGCTGAGGCCGTAGCGCTATGCTATACTCCTATCTGCGCTAATAAAGTATGCAATGAGGAAGGCTCCAAATGAACAGTTTCCTTGACCGTATTACCGTTAGCCCTGACATTTGTCATGGCAAACCTGTGATCCGTGGGCTGCGCTATCCAGTTGAGACGATGCTTGAGTTGCTTAGTTCGGGCATGAGTATTGAGGCTATTCTCGCGGATTACCCAGATCTTGCGCGCGAAGATCTGCTTGCTGTCCTCGAATACGCAACCCGCCTCAGTCAAGTCAAACGGATCGACCGACTCGTCGCATGAAATTCATCATTGATGCACAGTTACCACGACGGTTGGCGCGTGCCTTTCAAGCAGCAGGGCATGACGCGGTGCATACCCTTGATTTGCCAGATGGAAATGGCACCACCGATCAGGAAATCATCGCCAGGGCCGATCAAGAAGGCCGTGTGGTGGTCACAAAAGATGCCGATTTTGTCGAGTCATTTGTGTTAAAGGGCCGACCGCGCAAGCTCTTGGTGATCGCAACGGGGAATATTTCAAACCAAGCGCTTGAAGCCCTCATCTGCTCGGCACTACCCCAAATCATCATCGCGCTCACAACCAATGCGTATATCGAGCTACAACGCACAACGATGATTACGCATCAATAGCGGCATGGGCCGTGCCTCGTCAAGCGCCGACGTTCGCGTACCAGTAGGCGTACACGACGCCCATCAGCGCAGAGCGCGGTTTAACCCCTATGCCCGCCCCAGCACCTCCGAGTGTCGCGCCGCCAGTCGCTTGTAGCGCCCCGGCAAGAAGTGCAGCAGCCAGCGCATTAGCGTCTGCCACGCCTGCGTTGGCGCGAAGCCCGTCACGGCGGCGCACGGCAGCCGCGCCAGTTCGTCGCGCACCGCGCCGAAGCGCTGCGGGCGCGTGAGCAACTGGTCAATGTGGCGCACAAGGGGCTGTTGCTGGCGCTGGTCAAGTCGCTGTAGCCCTGTGCGAATTGCCCATGCTGTCATGGCGATTGCAAAGTCGCCTGCCAGCCCCTGCCCGGTGGCTGAAGCCACGGGCTCGTACCTGCAAAGCCCGCTGAAGCGGGCTACCGAGCCTGCTTCAGCAGGCTTCGCAACCAAGAGCCGGGGGCTTCAGCCCCCCGGCGGGCGACTTTGCAACCGCCATGCATGCTGTTACGCCCCATTAGCAACACACCTGTTCGTGTGCTACAATACGCTTAGGTAGATGAACATCGGGAGCTAAATGGCGATGACGATGTATATGCTCATTGAGCACAAGCCTGAGGGCAGGGTTACGGCCTCGGTGATTGGCTGGCCCGCCATCACAGCTCAAGGCAACACCGAGGACGAAGCAATCACTTCGCTGCGTCACGCGCTTACGGCACAGCTCAGAGCGGCCAAAGTTGTCCCCCTTGAGTTAGACATCGAGCCGCCGTGGCTTCAGACCATTGGGATTTTCCAGCATGACCCCTTTGCTCATGAGTTGGATGCACTCATTGCTGACTATCGGGACGAACACGCTGCCGAAGATCTTCGCGCTGACGTAGAGGATCACGCGGCGTGACCCTCTACGTCTTTGATACCGACCACATTTCCCTCCAACAGCGTGCTGATCCTGCTGTGGTGCAGCGCCTACGCACACTTCGCGCTGAGGACAGCGTCGCTACAACAGCGATCACGGTTGAGGAGCAAGTCAGGGGCCGCCTGGAACTCATCCGCCGCCATAGCACTTCGACGCTCCAGGTCGCAGCCTACGCCGCCTTCCAACAGACACTCCACTATTTTACGGTCTGGCAGGTGCTTGGCTTCACCCAGGTCGCCTTTGACCATGTTGTGGCATTACGGCAGCAGCGCATTCGCATCGGCTCACAAGATCTTCGCATCGCCGCAATTACGCTGTCCAACCATGCGGTTCTCGTGACCCGTAATACACGCGATTTTGTGCAGGTGCCTGGGCTGATCATTCAGGATTGGTCGGCCTCGTAGCCCTCACCCCTACGCCCGCCCCAGCACCTCCGAGTGTCGCGCCGCCAGTCGCTTGTAGCGCCCCGGCAAGAAGTGCAGCAGCCAGCGCATTAGGGTCTGCCACGCCTGTGTTGGCGCGAAGCCCGCCACGGCGGCGCACGGCAGCCGCGCCAGCTCGTCGCGCACCGCGCCGAAGCGCTGCGGGCGCGTGAGCAACTGGTCAATGTGGCGGGGTACGCCAAACGGTCACGCTGAAATGGCCGATTCTGAACCATGCCCAAGGCAAATGTGGGGGGGCCAAGAGGGCTTAATTGCGTAATCTCAGCAAGATTGCCAGTAATTCTCGCTGCTGCTCAAGTAATACTCGTTGTTCTTGAAGCAATGCTGCATGCTGCTGTTGTAGATGCTCCTGAAGCAAAAGTATTCCCCGTAAGTCCTCCAGTAAGCGTGTCTCCTCTATTGTGCGATACTGGCGGAGACGATGCTTAATGAGCGGTGGACGGTTAAGTCGTAAGCGATGAATAGTAAAATTGCCAATGGCGGTAAGAGGGTACAGCGCACCATCAGCGAGGTTGACGATATGTGTATCGCGCTGATTACATCGTGGGTTCCAAAGTGGTGTGTCGCCTTGGTTTATCGGCCAGTAGTCGGATTTATATTGATTACAGCGCTGACAGCAGTACAGTAAATTGTCGGGGTGGGTAGACGAACCCCCACGCCTCGGCGGCTGATAATGATCAATCGTTAATTCGCCACCTGAATCAATTTCGGTCACACCGCAATACTCACACGCAAACTGTGCGCGTTGACGCACAAAGCTCCGTAGGTCGGCAGAGATACTCATGCCGCTCGTCCGGGTGCCTGTTGGGCAAGCCGCGCATGAAGCGCAGCAATTTCGGCGCGAATCGCTTCATTTGTGGCGATGGTGGTTGCAATCTGGTGAGTCACGGCCTGTAATTGCAGGGCTGTTTGCGCTATTTGCTGCTGTAGTTGCTTGGTTGCATCTGCGCCTTGGGTGATTGTATTGATACGTTTGTCTTCTTCCGCATCCTGTTGAGCATACCAAGTCTGAAGCACCTGGCGCTCCGTCTCACTCAGCGGTTCGCCCCGACTCAGCCGGTCATGCAGGTCGCTAACGCTATGGTCGCTCATGATCCTTCTCCCTGGGTGCAATCGTTCAAATGTTCGCTAAGGATGAAGTTGGTTTCAACGTACACGCTCATACGCTAACTTGGTAGCCGATATGCCCGCCTTTAAGGGCGGTTACCATCCCTGAGCGCATGAGGGTGTCCCTGTCTGCCTGTGGTACATCATTATGGCACGCCAACCTGGGTCAACGTATTCAGCCAAGCGGTTAAGACCAACGCTAAGGCTTGCTGTGACATACGTGTAATCCTTCCAAGCACCTTGATGCGCCGCAGGAAAAGATTGTAGCACACCCGACATGCCCCACACCCACCGCCCCTCGTAGCCCTCACCCCTACGCCCGCCCCAACACCTCCGAGTGTCGCGCCGCCAGTCGCTTGTAGCGCCCCGGCAAGAAGTGCAGCAGCCAGCGCATTAGGGTCTGCCACGCCTGCGTTGGGTCGAAGCCGCTCACGACGGCGCACGGCAGCCGCGCCAGCTCGTCGCGCACCGCGCCGAAGCGCTGCGGGCGCGTGAGCAACTGGTCAATGTGGCG
>CAIWXH010000080.1 GCA_903916565.1 uncultured Oscillochloris sp.
GCAGTCCTACACAGGTTATTGAATCCGGGGGGCTGAAGCCCCCGGCGCTTGGGTGACGAAGCCTGCCTTCGCAGGCTGATGCAGGCCGCGCAGGCGGCCTTCGCACCCCGTAGCCCGTGGCTTCAGCCACCGGGCGGGGGCACGCGATGCGGGACGTACTCGGGCGACGGACTCAGGCGGCGTCGCGCTCGTGGCGGGCGGCGTGCTGCGTGCTGTTCTTGGTGCCACGACGCCACTTCACCCACCAGGGCATGGCGAAGAGGTACAGCCCCGACAGCGCGAAAACGAGGACCATCCCCTGCTGAATGCGCTGGATGATGGGGCCGATGGCACTGCCCTGGGTGCTGAGCACCGCGATCATCACCACAATGAAGACCGGGGCCAGCCAGCGATGGCACAGACGAATGGTGCGGGACATAGCGGCAACTCCTCAGGATACAAGGTGGCGCGAACACCGCGCCCGCCCAAAAGCGGGTGCGCTTGCCGACCGAGCGAACGGTCTGGGTCACGCCCTGGGTGCAGCATAGCACCTCGGCCCGCTTCCGTCTTTGACATTTGTCGTTTTTCGGCGCATCAGGTGAACTGCGCCCGCGCCACGAGTCCCGCGTGGTCGAGGATGCGGATGCGCTGGCGCTGAACCACGATGAGCCGGGCCGCGACGAGGCTACGGAGCGCCCGATTCAGCACGTCGGGCACGGTGCCGAGTTGGGCGGCAAGTTCGGCCTGCGTGGCCCACTGTCGGCGCACGACCTCGTCGCCCGTCGCCCGCTGGAGCAGCAGGCGGGCCAGCCGCGCCTCAACGGGACGCAGGGTGAGATCCTCGACCAGCTTGCTGAGCCGGATGACCCGCGCCACCAAACCACGGATGAGCGCATGGGCCAGCTCGGGGTGGGTCGCGATCAGCGCGTGGAGGCGCGCACGCGGCAGACGCCAGAGGGTCACGGGTTCGAGGGCGATCACCGTCGCCTGCGTCGGGACGTCGGCCAGGACGGCGAGGTTGAAAACCTCGCCTGGCCCAAACAGCGCCAGCGTCTGCTCACGGCCCTCCGCCGTACTCTTGAGCGATTTGAGCCAGCCGTGGGCAATGACATACAGGCTATCATCGGGCGTACCTGCGAGAAAGACCACCTGCTGTGGCCCGTAGTGTGCGCGCACCGCGACGGCGGCCAGCGCCTCCAGCAGCGGTAGGTTCAGGGCCGCAAAGAGTGGTGCCGTCGCGAGGACGGCGATAAGCTGGGCCTGGGACGAAGGTTCCGAGTCAGACACGGCGTTCACGCCTCCGTCGGTTGATTTGAGGCAGATCGTACCACGGCAACACCGTGTGCGGTGCAGCTTGTACCCGCCTGCGGTGCGGCAGACCCAGCGGGTGGCCTTGCCTTGGGACTCGGCGGCGACGGCGTGGCGCTGCGAGAGAGTCGCACCCCACGGTATTGACCGCCAGGGCGGCGACGCGGGCGCATTCGACCTTCGCAGTGTAACCTCCGCCGACGTCGTGGCATCAAGAGGGCAGTGTACCCACGTGGTGGGCGTCCGCACACCGGTGTGCGTTGCAGTGAGGAAGCTGATGACGATTACGGTCGGCGCCGGGCTGAAGGTGACGACGCCCTTCACGCGCACCACCGACGCCGCTGGGGTGATCCGCACGACCGTCACGGCGACGGACGGGCACGTGGCAGTGACGATCATCAACTAGTACACGTCGGCGAACATGCGCGGCAGGTTTTGTACCACGAAGATCACGAAGGTCACGAAGGCCGAACCGCGTGCGGCTGCGCTCCGTGCCTGACGACAATCACCGCACAACCCGACAGGGACTTCCAGAAAGCGGTACTAGGGTGATACGGCGGTGCTGTGTTACGGCTTGGAGGAGCGAGGCC
>CAIWXH010000081.1 GCA_903916565.1 uncultured Oscillochloris sp.
AGCAGGCGAAGGTACACGTCTCAGACAGCGCGACATTGGGCAGCGTACGGGCGAAGTCGGCGACCGCAGGCACATCAACGAAGGCCCCGATATTCTTGCCGCAGCTACAGACGAACACGCCGGTGCGCGACTCGTCGGCGGTCACATCGCGCTCAGGCGTCTGCGCGGGTTCGGCGGCACGCTGGCGCTGGTAAATCGGAATGACGGCCAGCCCGGCGGCGCCGCTGGCCTGGGCCACACTGTCCGGGATGTCGTTCGGCCCCTGCGCGCCGCCCGCCAGAAAGATGCCTTCCCGCGTGGAGTGCAACGGGGCGAGCAACACATCGCGGGAGACGAAAAAGCCGTGTTCGTCAACCGCAATGTTCAGCGCCTGGGCGAGCCGCCGATTGTCGGGCGCGGGCACCACCGCCGTCGAAAGCACCAGCAGATCAAACTGCTCGTGGTGCGTCTCGCCGGTCAGCGTATCCTCGTAAGCAATCGTCACACTCTGGTCGGCGTTCTCCTCAACCGACGAAGGGCGCCCGCGCACATAGCGCACCCCGTGGTGCGTAGCCCGGTCGTAGTACTGCTGAAAATCCTTGCCGTAGGCCCGCAGATCCATATAGAAGATCGTCGCCTCAGTCGCGGGGGCGTGCTCGATGGTAATCAGCGCCTCTTTCGTCGCGTACATGCAGCAGATTTTTGAGCAGTACGGATGCCCGCCCTTGGCGCTGCGCGAGCCGACGCACTGGATCCAGGCGATGCGTGCGGGTGCCTTCCCGTCCGACGGGCGGGTCACCTTGCCGTCGGTGGGGCCAGAGGCCGACATAATGCGCTCGTACTGGAGCGCGGTCAACACATTGCGAAAGCGCCCGTAGCCGTACTCTTTCCGCAGCTCCGTCGGTTCCAGCACATCAAAGCCTGTCGCCACGATGATGCTGCCGACATTCACCGACAGCGCCACCGAGCGCTTGAGGAACGAGATCGCGCCCACTTCGCAGATGCGGTCACAGGCACCGCAGCCGACGCAGCGGGCGTAATCAATCGTGTAGACCGCTGGCACCGCCTGGGGAAACTGAAGATAGACCGCCTTGCGCTGCGAAAGCCCCGCGTTGAACTCATCGGGAACCTCAACGGGACAGACGCGGGTGCAGTCGCCGCAGCCCTTGCACTTCACGGGGTCAATATAGGTCGTCTGGCGCCAGATCGCGACCTCGAAATTGCCGACCGAGCCAGTCACGCGCTCGATGCGGGCGCTGGTCATCAGCGTGATGTTCGGGTGGCGGGCCAGCTCAACCATCTTGGGGGCGGCGATACAGATCGCGCAATCGTTGGTGGGGAAGGTCTTATCGAGCTTGACCATCGTGCCGCCGACGCTAGCCTGACGATCCACGATCAGCACCCGATAGCCCTTATCGGCCAGATCAAGCGCGGCCTGCATCCCACTGATGCCGGCCCCGATAATTAGCGCATCATAGGCAGTTGCACTCATAGACCTACGACCCTTCGCCCAAGCGTCATGGCGACGCCCAAGATCTTCAACACCAACGTGGGTGACACAAAAAACACAGGGAACAGGCCGCGTCATCGCGCCACGTCCCTGCGTCATTGCAAGTAGTACAGTTAGAAAGCAACCTAGCGGTATAACTCTTACTTTACCATTGGCCGGGGAATCAGGGGGGTGATGAAGCCGCTACTTTGGTTTAGAGGGCGCCATTCTTTTGGAAATTCTGCACAAGTTTGGGGCGTGCAAAACGAACCCACTGCTCTAATGGTACACCAAAAACCAGACCGCCACGCCTCAGTTGGCCCCGAGTGTCGCAATTTGCTGCTCAAGCTCCTTAACGTGCGCCCTAACCTCGTCGAGTTCCAGCGTATAGCGCTTGATCTCGTTCAGCGTCGCGACATCCACATCCAGACCCTTGAGCGCCTGGCGCTCGCGCACGACGGCGAGGTTCCGACTGGTTTGGAGGGCGATGCCCTGCCACTGGCGCAGCAATAACTGGAGTTGCTGGGCTGAATACTCGCCAGAGCGCACCGCCCGTACGCGCCGAATCGCCTTTTGCAGGGCGCGGTCAAAGGTCTCAATGTCGAAGTAATCTTTCCGCAGGTAATAGTCGAGGTCAAAATCATCCCTAAGATCGAGTACCGTCTCGGGTGAGACACCCGCGCCGCTGACCATAATGCAGGCCATAGAGCTGTACTTCGCCTTCAGGTACTGCACAACCTCTTTGCCACGCGGCAGTTCGATTTTGCGCTTGCCCGTCTCGAAATTCATGTCCACAATCGCGCCGTGATAGGGACGTTCCTGCGCCTCAGCGGCCTGAATCATCAGCACGGCCTCTTCAAGCGTGCTGGCTGAGTCGAGTGTGTGCCCCAGTAGGCGGGCGGTGCTGCCCAGCAGAGCGCACCAGTCGGCCTCATCATCAATCGCGATCAACCGAAGCGGCTCGCGCGGCCCGTTGCGCCCACCAAGCAGATCGAGCATGCGGCTACCCTTCTAGTACATAGCGGCGGAAATGCGCGGCAGGTTTTGTACCACGCAGTACACGAAGGTCACGAAGGCCGAACCGCGTGCGGCTGTGTTCCGTGGCCTAAGACAAGGTTCGTAGCTGCTTTACAGTTTGGGCACACGTAGGGCTTGCTGCTGCGTTCGGCCTGAAACCTGAAACCTAGCACCTGAAACCTTGTCTAACGAGAATCACCGTGCAACTCGCCAGGAACTTTCAGCAAGCTGGACTAGATCGTCGAGCCAAGTGCGTCGAGGAGGTCATTGAGATCAGAGAACTGATGTTCTTTGCTATGCCAATAGGTTACCTGTACGGTGGGGGTTGGCACCGCCTGATCTTTGTTCAGGCTACTCGTGAACATGGGGCCACTGTGCGCGACTGCTGCCTCGATCTGGGTCTTGAGCCCGCCCAGCTCGGCGGGCCGTTCCACGTTGAGCGCCACAATCAGCGTCGGGGTGAGGCCAACGCCGGTGCCCAGCAGACAGGCGAACGTCTCAGGATAGGCCGCAAGCGCCTCGCGCACGGTGCCAGCCAGAAAAAAGAGCAGCGGATCGACCTGCGAAGGATAGGTGGCGCGGAAGGCGGCAAAGTTGGTGATGTACACGCCAAAGACCGACCAGTGATCGAGCAGGATGCGCTGTTTCAGGTAGCTCTGGGCCAGCCACCCGCTGGTCAGCCCGGTGATTTGGTCGGTGAACTGGGCGCGTGCCGCCTTCAGGCGCAGCTCAAGATCCATCGGAAAGCGGTGGGCGTCGATTCCAGCCGTGGTGGCGGCGGCCTGGGCTGCCATCCAGCACCGTGCGGCCTCATCCAGCCCGCCCAACGACAAATCGGCGCGCTCGAACTGATCGAGGATCGCCACGGCCTGGAGATACCAGAGTACGGCCTTGACCACCGCCTTGTACTGATCGAGGTCAAAGCGCGCCTTCTCGAAGAAGTGCAGCACCCCATAGCGCTGGAGCGCGTCAGTGGCGTACGAGAGCAACGTCTCACCCGAAATCACGACGGCTACCGGCTCAGGTTGGCGCACTTTGAGCTGGTGCAAAATCTGCATGCCGCTGGCCTCGCGCCCAACCATGCGCTGCTCTTGGCGTAGCCCGGACTCGGTTGGGTTGAGGACGAGATCGACCGAGGCAAAATCGAGCCTGGGGGTAGCTTTGATGATCGCGAAGGCTTCCTGAAGCGTGTATGCCTGGATGATCTGCGCCTCCACGGGGAGCGCCTCGTTTGCGAGTTCGTAGACGGCCAGCCGACAGGTGGCCTTGTACGACTCGCTAAGGAGCCGGTCGTCCTCGACGATCAGAATGGTACGCGCTGCGTGCTTCATCGCTCTGCTCCTTCGGCATCTTGCTGCAGAGGTTTGGTCGGCAAGAGAATTTGGACGGTTGTTCCTTCGCCCCATGCGCTTTCGACCGTAATCTGACCACCCAAACCTTGGATATAGTCGCGTGTCCAGAACAAGCCGAAACCAAGCCCACTCGCCTTGGTTGACCAGCGCATCTCAAAAATGCGGTGGCGATGCTCGGCCCGAATGCCCGTGCCATTATCGCGCACCGTAACCCGGATCGTCGCGTCAGCTTCAAGCTGGCTGGTGATCGTCAGTTGCCGCTTGTGTTCAAGCCCTTCGAGGGCCTCAACTGCGTTCTTGATCAGCACCTTAAACGCCTCGGTCAGCATATCAGGCGCGGTGTGGATCAGCGGTAGATCCTCGGCTTGCACGAGATCGAGCCAATCGGCGCGGCTGGGCAGAATCTTGTTGAGCGCTCGGCTTAGGCAGGCGTTCACATCGGTGAGTTCGTCAGGCTTCTGGCGCCAAGGCTCGTGCAAGGTGTCGAGCATGTCCGCCATCGCATCGAGGTGACGAAACAGCTCCGAGTCTTTTTCGAGCCGTGCGAGGATCTGCTGACGCTCGTCCTCGGGAAAGAGCTGCGGGTTTTTGATCGCCATGTTGATCAACTGGAGGGGGAGGCGTACCGCACCGACGTGGTTCTTCAGCGCATGGACGGAGGCCGAGGCGGTAAAGGCCATGCGGCCAAACAACTGCGCCGCCGCACGGCGATCCTCGGACTGGCGATAGAGGCGGGCGTTGTGCAGACCGGCGGCGGCCTGTTGGCCGAACGCCTGGAGCAACGCGATCTCGCTGGCGCGAAAGCTGCGCGAGCGCGTGACCGTGAAGAGGTTGCCGACTAGCTCACGACAGATCTCACCATCCACCAGCCGCTCAAGGAAAAAGGGAATGGTGATCACTTGCCGAATCGCGAGTTCTTCCTGGATCGCGTCGATCACCGGCTTCGCGGCGAGGGGAACCACGGGTGTGAAGATGTTATAGAGGGTGTCGCTGACGACATTGGAGCCAGTCCGGACCGCTTGGACGCCCAGATTCGCTTGGTACTCGGGGCGGTTCACATAGATCCGGGCGACCTCCGGGTCGATGAGGCGAATGGGGCGATCCGACGGCACAAACCGCGAGACCTGACGCTCCCACTCATGCACCCGTTCGAGCGAGATGATGGCCGGGTCGAAGCAGGTCGCACGCAGCGGCAAGGCGCCATCGGCCTCGTAGGTGGCGACCATCGCGGTCATGTAACCCATATACTCAACCACGCCCTCGGCGATGTGTTGCAGCAATTGGTCTTCGTCCTGCACGCTCGTCTGGATCTTCAGCACGAGTTCCTGGGTCAGCTCAATCTGGATCCGCTGGCGCTCGTTGAGGATCGCCGCAGCCGCCTGACGCCCAAAGGCCGCCAGGGTCGCCAGCGCCGTCTCGGTCAGTGGCTCGCGGCGGGCAGCGAAGAGATTGCCGACCATCTCGCGGGTTGGCTTGCCATTGAGCGTGGTTTCAAGGAAGAAGGGCACCGCGATCACCTGGCTGATCCCAAGCTCTTGCTGAATGGCCTCGACCATCGGGCGGGTGAACTCGGGGGTAATGGGGCGAAACAGATCAAAGAGCGCGTTGCTGATCACGGGGCGCTGCGAACGTGCGGCCTTCACACTGAGGTTGTCGGCATAGGCAGCTTGGTAGACATAGGTGCGCGCCACCTGCGGGTTGGTGAGACTGATTGGTCTACCGATCAGCTCGGAGATCTGCCGCTCCCAAAACTGAATCTTTTCACGGGTGAGCACCCGCCCATCAAACTGGATTGCATGGAGGTCAAGCGAGTCGCCTTGCTCGTAGAGGGCGACCATGGCCACGCTGTAGCCGAGGGCCTCGACCACATCATCAACAATATCCTGGAGGGTCGATTGCAGCTCGCCCCGCGTCGTGCGCTCGCTAGGGGTTAGCGCTGAGGCGAGCGGAAGCGCTAAGGCGGGCCTGACCACCATCCGGGTGATGGTACGGATGGCCCATGCGATGGGCGGCGTATTGGCCACCTGTCCAAGACGGCGTGACGCGATGCCTCTTTTGACTAGCTTTGGGAGCACTGTTGCGAGCGGCTGAAGCGCTTGGGGCAACCTGTTCATAGAAGCGTCCTCGTGGCCGAAACCATTGGGTGTTACAACGCGGAGCCTTGGGCCTCAGGGTTCACCCATGGCACCTGTATGCTTGAACGTGACTGGTGGTGAATTTGTTTACGCTAGTGGCGACACAAGCACAGTACGTACGAGTATAGCATACGGCTCTGGCTGCCGGCTTTTTTTAGGGCGCAGCGGCAGCGCTGCTACGCCCCTACAGGGGGGCCGTACTATAGGTTTCCAGGTAGCGCACAAGCTGATCGGCTGGCAGCGGTCGGCTGAAGAGGAAGCCCTGCGCCGAGTCGCAGCGGTGGCCGCGCAGCCACTCCATCTGCGCGCTGGTCTCGACCCCTTCGGCCAGCACGTCCATGCCAAGATTGTGCGCCATTGCGATGATCGTCGCGGCAATTGAGGCGTCGCTTGTTCTGAAGGGCAGTTCCTTGACTCCGCAGATGTTCCTTGAGGGGCTGGGTGATCGCAATCAGCAGGCTGTCGCCGACGGGGTGACCCAGGCTGTCATTGACATTCTTGAAGCGGTCGAGGTCGATGAAGAGGACGGCCAGTTGCGAGTTGTAGCGCCGGGCGCGCTCAAGCGCATGCTCGATCCGCGCGTAGAAGAGCAGCCGGTTGGGCAGGTCGGTCAGCGGATCATAGTGCGCCAGATGGGCAAGTTGCGCCTCCGAGCGCTTCAGATACGTGATGTCCGAGAAGACGGCTATATAGTTCACGACCGCGCCGGCCTCGTTGACCACGCTGCTAATATTGACCCACTCGGGGTAGACCTCGCCGTTCTTGCGCTGGTTCCAGATCTCGCCTTGCCAGCGCCCATGCGCGAGGATCGCCTCCCACATGCGCTGGTAGAAGTTCTGGTCGTGCCGCCCTGACTGAAGCAGCCGGGGCGTCTTGCCAATCGCCTCGCTCTCGCTATAGCCGGTGATTGCGCTAAAAGCCCGCTGTACCCGCTCGCGGTAGCTTGTCAATTTATGCATGTCACGGATGTGATGTCCAATTGTCTCGTCCCGGCTCCGCCCGTAATAGCGGAGGTAGGCCCCATTAACCGCCCGGCAGATGTAGTCCCGATCCACAAAGGCCAGCAGATCGTGCGTGGCCGACACAATATGCCCATAAATCTTCAGGTGCGCCTCGTCACGCCAACGCTGGCGTAGATACAGGTCGAGCAGGCCGGTGAAGATGATCCCGATTAGCAGCACGGCCCAGGGCGTTAGACTGTGCCGCGCCGCTAGATAGCGTGCCGTTGGCTTCGTCACCAGCTCCCACTGGTGCCCAGCGACCGTGATGGTTGTCGCGGTGTAGAGGCCAGCGCGCAGATCTTCAGGGGGGCGAGCGGGCCGCAGAGCGCCCGCGCCCGTGCTATGCGCCACCATGAAGACCCCTTCGGTTTGGTCAAACAGATAGAACTCAAGCTCGTCGAGGTGCTGAGGGTCAACCGCTGTCGTGAACAGCGTGTCGAGTTGGAGCATACTGCCCAGATAGCCGACCTTCTGCCGGTGCGCGCCGTTGCTTTCCGCCTGGGCATAATCGCCCAGGCCGACTGGCAAGATAAGGATGAAGAGGAGACCCGACAGGCTAAGGCCGACCGCAGCGATGAGGAGGGTGATGCGCCATGTATGGGGGGGGGGATTGTAGGCCAGTGATAGGCATTGAGCAACTCCCTCAGATCCTGCGACTGCTTCGGCGGGTTGACTCTTGGGACGAATCGCCGCGCACGACGCTGTGCCCGTTCCTACGCATTGTATCGCACCAGCAGAGGGTCGCTTCAGCCAGAAGCAGACCCCGTCTGACTCTCGGATAGGACTTTAGTCCTACACCGCTTGGGTCACCGCAACGTAGGACTGGCAGTCCTTTTGGGGATGGCACCGGCTGGGGTATTATTACGTTGAATAGTATAGAATAGTGCCATACATACTCAGAGGAAGCTATGGAGAAGTCAAAGTTGCTCTTGGTTGAGGATGAGCCTGTCACGCGCATGATGCTTGAGGCACGGCTGCGAAAGGCGGGCTTTCTGGTGATCGCCGTCGAGAGTGCCGAGCAAGCGCTTGTGCTGCTCCAGACCGAGCGGTTCGCCTTGTTAATCACCGATCTGCGTCTCCAACGCCTTGATGGCGTCACGCTGCTGGGCAAGGCCCGTATGCTTGACGCCGACCTTGAAGTGATTGTGCTGACGGGTGTGGCAAGTATCGACTCGGCCATTGCTGCAGTCAATTATGGCGCGCACACGTATCTGCGGAAGTCGGACAGTTGTGGCGAACTTGAGGCGCGGGCCATGGCGGCCCTTGCGCGTCGGCGGGCCAAGGTCGAGCGCGATCTGGTGCTCCGCCAGATGCAGACCCAGTTGCTGCGGATCACCGAACCCGAGGCACCAGCCTATGGCGTCAGCATACCCCCACTGCGTGTCGGGCGCCTTGAGCTTGATCCGCTGCGGCGCCACGCGGCGATTGACCGGCAGGCGGTGCCGCTTTCGCAAGGCGAGTTCGATCTGCTGCTCTACATGGCCCGCCGTGAAAACCAGGTACTTTCGGCTGAAGAGTTGGCCCGCGAAGTGCTGGGCTACGCCGCCTGCTCGTCCGCCGAGGCCCGCGAGCTGATCAAGTCCCGCATCCACCGCCTACGCCAGAAGATCGAGTCCGTCCCCCGTACGCCCGGCCTGATCGTCAGCATTCGCGGCGTGGGCTATATGCTCACCTCGGGCAGCTAGACAAGGTTTCAGGTTTCAGGTTTCAGGTTTCAGGTTTCAGGCCGAGCGCATGAACAAGTGCTGCACGTACCAGAATGGGAAAGCCGCTACAAACCCTGTCTTAGGCATGGTTCAGCATCGACGGTTCTGGCTTGACCGTTCGTAGTTTGGGCTTTAACCCATTGCAGTGGCCTATACGCGGCTGAAGCCGCTCCTACGAGCCACGCAGACGGTAAAGCTCATTTGAAACATGCCTTAGCACAAACGGCATGCAAAGACCTGTCAGGTGCTTGCACCTGACAGGTCTAGAGGGTTGCTCCCGACACCATTGGCCGTCGGCCATACGCTACTCAGGGTGACAGCGTTACTTCTGCTCTACTGCGGCGCAAAGCTGCCCGGAAGCTAGGTCGAGCGGGCCAGCACCTCGGTCAGGCGCCGCTGGAGCATGGCGTTTTCGCGCACGAGGCGCAGGCGGCTCAGCGTGCGCTCGAGCACTGCCCGCAACTCAGTCGGCTCAAGCGGCTTACGGACATAGTCGTCGGCACCTTGGCGCAGGGCGCTGATTGCCAACTGTTCAGAGCTGAAGGCGGTCAGCATAATGACGGCCACGTCGAACGCCTGCGCCCTGATCTGGCCGAGTACCTCCAGTCCGCCAAGTCCTGGCATGAGTACGTCGAGGAGTACCACATCGAGACTAGTCTGATCGAGCTGTGCCAGCGCCGCCGGCCCGTTCGTTACGCTCGTCACCGTCCAGCCCCACCCGTTCAGCCAGTGCGCCAGCACCGCCCGTAGCTCACTGTCATCGTCAACAATCAGCGCCTTGAGCAACGACCCGTTGGTGTGCCGCATGCTTGGGCCAAAGTCAAGGCTGCTGGTTGTGTGCTGGGTTGCGGCGACCGCCTTGCTCAGTTGGGACGGATCTAACATCTCGGCGAGCAGCACGCGATTACGCCCGCTCTGTTTCGCCCCATAGAGCGCGGCGTCGGCGGCCTCAAGCACGGCGTTGCGGTCGCCGAACGGCGGAATGCTCGCGATACCAGCGCTGAAGGTGACGGTGAAGGTGGCCCCGACCGTCTGGTGCTGAATCTGCGCGAACAGCTCGCGGATGCGCTCAAGCACACTCAGCGCGTGGGCGCTGTCGGTCTCGGGCAGCAGCACGACAAACTCCTCACCGCCATAGCGCCCAATCACATCGCTCGCCCGTAGTTGCTGGCGCAGCAGCCGGGCCAGGCTCTTGAGCACCCGGTCGCCGGTCGAGTGGCCGTAGCGGTCGTTGACGCGCTTGAAGTGATCCACATCGAGCATCGCGACGCTCAGCTTGCCCTGGTAGCGCTGGACGCGGGCTAACTCGCGGCCGATCTGCTCTGTCGTTGCCGCGTGGGTCAGCAGGCCGGTCAGGCTGTCGCGGTTCAGTTGGCCGCGAATGGCGCGGGCACGCTCGACGCGACTCTTCACGGCGGCGACAAGATGGGCTGGGGCCACGGGCTTGGTCAGAAAATCGTCGCCGCCATGCCCCATCGCCGCCAGTTGAATCTCGCGGTTCGTCTCGGCGGAGAGGAAGACGATGGGCATGCCGTGAAAGGTCGCCTGTTGGCGGATAATCGCGGCGAGTTCATGCCCCTTACAGTCGGGCATGTACATATCCATTAAGACTAAATCGGGCTGCTGTTCGGCCAAGACCGACAGCACCTCGGTGGGATCGCTCACCACCCCGACTTGCATGCCCGCCGCACGCAGGATCAGCGCGTGGGCGCGGGCGACCAGCACCGAGTCATCAACGATCAGCACCCGGTAGGGTTCGGGTGGGACGACATGGGTCAGCAGGTCGAGGATCAACACGAGGTCGCTGACATCAACGGGCTTGAGGACAAAGGCACTTCCGCCTGCCCGTACCGCCTGGAGCCGCGCCGCAAAGTCGGAACGTTGCGAGAGGAAGATGATCGGTGCCGGGATGTGCCCCTGGTCGTGTAAGGCGCGTACCGTGCCGGCGTAGTCAGCCTCGGGGCGGGTCAGGTCGAGAATAATGGCCGCAGGCGCAACCTTACGGGCCACCGTGGACAGGGTGTCCAGAGCGCTTACCGTATGCACGGTGTAGCCAAAATAATCAAGCTGGATGGACAGGTTCTCGCTGGCCTCCATATCGTCATCAGTCACCACGAGGGTTTGCGTGCGCGTCATCGTTCGTGCGGGCTGCGGCCCAGCGTGCGGCTCTTGGGCGTCGCTTGCTTTCAGGGCGAGGCCAACGGTAAAAAGTGTGGTGAGCGCCGTGTCGATCAGGACGAGCTGTTCGGCCTCAGGCGGCAACCGATGGTCGCACAGGGGCAGCAGCGCCAACTCAAGGCTGCGGGCCGCCTGCGAGAGCTCGGTATAGCCAAAGGTTGCCCCCGACCCAGCCAGATTATGCGCCTGGCGATGGAGGCTAACGGCGCGCTGGGGGTTCCACGGTAGCTGCTCTAGCCCCTGGCGTCCGGCCTGAAGCTGAGCAAGCTTTTCGGCGATCTGAGCGGTATAGGCGATCCGCAGCTTCTGAATCTGCTGTAGCGCCGAGGTTAGATCAGCCATGGTAGGTCGCCCAGATCTCACGAATGGCCGAGGCCAACTGCATCGGATCAAACGGCTTGGCGATCACATTCACCGCCCCAAGGGCGAGGTACTGCTCGACCTCGTGGCGCTGCACCTTGGCGGTCATGAAGATAACCGGGGTGGTGCGGGTCGCCTCCAGCGCATGCATCTGGCGCAAGGTCTCTGGCCCATCCATCACGGGCATCATCACATCGAGCAGGATGAGATCCGGCGCAAAGGTCGGCGCAACGCGCAGGGCCTCGTGACCAGAACTGCATGGCATGACTTGGAAACCACCGACCAACTCAAGGGCGAGTTGGCCGACCGCCTGGATGTCTGGATCATCCTCCACGAATAGAATGCGGTTTAGGGGTGGGATGCTCATCGGGGTTCCTCGCTGTGCTGTATGCTCGGATGGTCGCTACTTGGCTCAGGGATGGCGAGCAGACGCATGATGGTGGCGCGTAGCTCCGCGTTCGTTACCCGCGACTTGATCAGGGTCGCGGCAACCTGACCCGTCAGCGTAGGGGCAAGCTCGTGAACCGAGAAGATCACGACGGGGATGGGCGGGTACTGGGCGCGCAGGAGCGGCAGCAACTCAAGGCCCGACCCGTCGGTGAAGGCGAGATCGAGCAGGGCCAGATCATACTGGCCCTCGGCCAAGCACGCCCGCGCCGCTGCCACGCTCGCGGCATGGACAAGCGTTACCGTCGCGCCAAGCAGTTCGGCGACGACATGGACCGTATCGGGGTCGTCATCAATGTGCAGGAGGCGCGGCGTGAGCGACTTGGCGTGGTGGACGGCTTGGGTGACTGCGGCCACGAGTTGGGCGGGGTTGATCGGCTTCGACAGCCAATCAAGCGGGCCGACCTGTTCGGTGCCGAGCGTGGTGCGGGCACGCTCGATCTGCCCTGAGATGACGATGATCGGCAGGTTCGCCGTTGCCGTGTGGCGGCGTAGCTCGCGGATGAGCTCAACGCCGTCTTGGTGCTGGAGACGAATATCGAGCGTCAGCAGATCGTAGCAGCCGACAGCTAGGCGGGCGCGCATCTCGTCGGCGGTATAGACCACATCAACCGCGAAGCCGATGCGCTGGAGCATCAACGTCAGCAGGTGGGCGACATCGGGGTCATCTTCGCAGACCAAGATGCGACCGGCTAACAGGGGCGTCACCACTTGCTCGATCCGCTCAATCGGTCGCCACGCGGGCAGATCGACGAAGAAGGTCGTGCCGACGCCGGTCTGCGTCTCGAAGCTGACTTTGCCGCCGTGGCGCTCGACAATTGCGCGGGCGATGTTCAGGCCCAGGCCGGTGCCACCTTTGGTGCGCGTACTCGATGAATCGGCCTGGGCGAACTTCTGGAAGATTTGCTCGCGGAACGCCTCGGGGATACCAGGGCCGCAGTCGCTGACCCCGACCCGCACCATCCCGGCGTGTTGGCCCAACCACACGCGCACCACCTCGCCAGAAGGTGAAAACTTGGCCGCGTTTGAGAGCAGGTTCGTAAAGACTTGCATCAGACGGTCGGCGTCGGCGAAGACCTGGAGCTTTGGGGCGGGCGTAAGGACAAAGCTGACGCCGAAATGGGCACCATAGGCGCTGTTGGCCTCGATGGTTTGCGCCAGCAAGTGTCCAAGCTCGATGGGCTGACGCTGGAAGCTCATCTGGCCCGATTCGATCTTTTCGATATCGAGGATGTCGTTAATTAGGCGAACGAGGCGCTCGCTGTTCTTATACGCGATGTCGATCATCGCCCGCGCCTGGGGCGATAACTCGCCCGCGACGCCGCCCGCAATCAGGCCAAGCGAGCCACGGATTGCGGTGAGGGGCGTGCGTAGCTCGTGGCTGACCATCGCCACAAACTCGTTCTTGAGCCGATCACCGGCCTTGCGCTCGCTGATGTCGCGCACAATCACCAGCACCTCGTCGGCTCTGATCCGCGTCACCCTGGCCTCGTAATCGCGCACCTCGTCCCCAAGCGGCAGGTCATACTCGACCAACTGGAGCGTATCCGTCTCGATGGTCGCTTGAACCGCGAGCATCAACATGCGGGCCAGCTCTGCGGGCATCACCTCGCTGACGCGGTGCCCCAGAAACTGCTCTGGCGGCAGCAGCAGGTCGTTAAGATGCGAAGCCCGGTAGCTGAGGAACATGCCATCGGTGCGGAGGCGAAACATCATGTCGGGCAGCGCGTCGAGCAAGGCCCGATTAGTCGCCTCGCTCGCCCGCAAGGCCGCCTCGGCCACAAAGCGTTCGGTGATGTCGCGATACGACCAAAAGCGGCCAAAATACTCGCCATCGGCGCCGCGCACCGGCGCGGTGTAGCGCTCGAAGGTGCGCCCATCGCGCAGGCGCAGCTCGTCGGTCGCAACCATCATTGGGTTCGCCAATAGTTCCTTCAGGCGCGTAAAGTGTGCGCCCTCGTTTTCAACCAAGGCTGCCACGAGACTCATGCCATCACCGAACGTCCCGTGGGTGAACAACGTCTCGGGTAGCCCCCAGAGTTGGGCAAAGCGCCGGTTCATCGAGAGCAGGTGACCATCGGGGCCGACCACCAGCAGCCCATCGGGCGAAGCCTCGCTCTGGCATTCGAGCAGCGTCTTCTGGAAGCGCAGGTGCGCTTCGCTGGCCCGTAGGGCTGCCTCGGCGCGTTCGCGTTCGCGCTGGATATATGCCTCGTGCAGTAACAGTCGCAGATAGTCGGCGACCTCGCGCAGCGTGACGGTCTCGTGCGCGCTCCAGCGGTGTGGCTCCGGCGTATCAAAGCCGAGCAGGCCGATAAATGTTGCGCTATACGCGACCGGCACCGCGAGGATCGCGGCGGTGCCATGGGCGTGCAGCCCCGCCATCAGGGGGGCGAGCCGTGGGTCGGTGTTGACATCGGCGCTTTCCAGGGTTTCACCGGCGCGCATGGCCGCCAGGTAGGCGGGAACTTTGGTCAGATCAACCGTTGACCCCGCCTGCGCGGGCAGACCTGTCGCTGGAGCCGCGCCATTAAAGATCGTCATCTGCCCGGCATCATCAATGGTCGCATAGGCGACCCGTAGCGTCGGGAAGTGCCGCGCCAACTCGGTGATCACCCCCGCGATGATCATCGCGTCCTTGGTCGCACCGCGCACCATCGCGGCAATGTCGGCGCGGAGCTGGAGGCGCAGCGTGCGCTCGCGCAGCGCCTCCTCAGCCAATTTGCGCTGACTAATATCGAAGCGCATGGCGATGTAGCGGATCGGCTGGCCCGCCTCGTCGAACACCGGGACGACCGTTGCGGCAACCCAGTAGATTGCGCCATCCTTCGTCCGGTTGCAGACTTCACCGCGCCAGACCTTGCCTTGGGCAATCGTTGTCCAAAACTCGTGCCAGAACGTCGGATCATGATAGTTCGCATTGATGATGTGGTGGGTCTGGCCGATAAGTTCGTCGCGGCTATAGCCCGAGATCTGGCAGAAGAAGTCGTTGACCTCGATGATCACGCCTTGCGGGTCGGTGATGGCGATAATTGCGGCCTGGTCGAGCGCGAAGCGTACGTCGGCAAGGTCTTTCAACGAGGCGTGCAGCGATGCCTCCATCGCTTTCCGGGCCGTGACGTCGCTCTGGATGGCGATGAAGCGCGCCACAGACTTTTCGGCCCCGCGAATCGGCGTGATGGCCAGACTCAGCCAGTAGGGTCGCCCGCTCTTATGGTAGTTGACAAGCTCGGCGGTAATCGCCTCGCCAGCCCGAATCGCCCGGACAATCAATTTGACCGTCGCTCGGTCGGTCGCAGGGCCTTGTAAGATCGTCCCAGGTTTGTGGCCGACCAACTCGCTGAGCGTATAGCCCGCAATGCGGGTGAAGCCGTCGTTGACCCAGACCACCTTGCCGTGTGCATCGGTGATCATCACGCCGTTGTCCGTTTGGCTTGCCACCAGCGAGAGCAGCGCCATCTGGTCTTGCTCATCGGCCAGGCGGCGGAAGAGGGGCCGAAAGATGAAGACGGTCTCGGCGATGAGCAAGACAAACACCATGCTCATCGTGAGGATCTGAAGTCTAATGATGGCGGAGGTGTCGATGCGGCCTAGCTGCTCGTACCAGGCTTCTGCTTCCTGCAAACGGAGTACAAGGGGATCATGCGCGAGGACTAGGGCGATGCGGTCGGTCTGCGTCGTGCTTAGTTGCGCGTCAGGCGTGGCGGCTAACGCCTCCAGGTGGCGTAGAAACGGGTCAAGCAGGGTCTCGACATCAGGCGGGGTGACCGGATAGTCCGTTGCAAGGGGCACGACAAGGGTGACCCACCACGGGATGTGCGGCTGCGCGGCATGGAGGCGGCGCTGATTGGTGGCAAGCTCGGTGCCGGTTGCGCGCAACTGACGCCGCAGATCGGCGCGGGTGGCGCTCGCCTCCTCAGGCACAGTCAGCAAGGCGGCGAGCAGCGCGGTCTGCTCGCCCAGCCTGAGTTGGCGGCTGCTCAGGCTACTCAACACCTGATGCTCGCTCTGGGTAGCCGCAGCAAGCTGAAAGGCGCTAAAGTCGCCCAGGGCCAGCAAAGCCACCAGGGCAAGCGCCGCCAGCGAGGTAGCGGTCACCTGTGAAAGGAGAGTGCGTGAGGGCATAAAACATGGCTCCCAACCAGAGTGTACGAGATCAGGTCGTGGGATTATAGCCTATCGTAGATTTGTGGGTCTGCCATTGTATCATCTCACGAATAAAGGACGAACACGAGGCTCGTGTTCGTCCTTTATTTGGCGGTTGCACCGTCGCCTGCCGCGCCAGCCCTCACCCCCCCAGCCCCCCTCTCCCTGAACGGGAGAGGGGGAGCCGGAAGCATCTTACTGCGGAATCGGCTTATCTGAAACGTATTGGGCCTAGCACCTCAGGGCTGATGCAAAATCGTGCTGCGGCCCCTCGCCCGCACGGGCTCGTACCTGCGAAGCCCGCTGAAGCGGGCTGCCGAGCCTGCGAAGGCAGGCTTCGCAACCAAGAGCCGGGGGCTTCAGCCCCCCGGCGAGCGACGTTGCATCAGCCCTGCCTCGCCCCTGAAACCTGGCCCCTGAAACCTTGGCCTAGCGATTAAAGGCGTAGGCGATGCCCGCCTGGAGCGAGCCACGGGTGAGCATCCCCTGAAGGTCAACCCCCAACTGCACCAGCGTCTGGGCCACTTCAGGGCGAATGCCGGTGAGCATCACGCGGGCACCCAGCAACTGCACCGCCCGCGCTGATTGAATGAAGGTGTTCGCCACCTGGGTGTCTACCACCTGCACGCCCGTAATATCCAGGATGGCGATCTCGGCCTTATACTGCGCCACCCCCTCAAGCAGCGTTTCGATCACCTGCTGTGCCCGGCGGCTATCCATTGCGCCGACAATGGGCATCAGCACGACCTTGTTCGAGAGCGGCAACAGGGGCGTCGAAAGCTCTTGCAACGCGCTCTGCTGGGCCGCGATGATCTGGGCCTGCAGCGCCTCGCGCTCGTCAAGCGCCCGCTTTTGCTCACTCAGATCATTGATAATGATCAGCAGATAGCGGGGCTTGCCCGCCTCGTCGGGAATCGGCACGCGGGTGATGGCGACAGGAGTCGCGACATGGTCGCTGTTGAAAATCTCTTCGGGCAGCGTGAGCGGCACCCCGGCGGACAGCGCGGCCTGCTCCTTGGCGAACAAAGTATCGGCAATGGCCTGCGAAAACAGATCGTAGTCGCTCTTCCCGATCAGCCCGCCGACGGGGGTTCCAAGCAGGTGCTGGCAGGCGCTGTTCCTGAGAATGTAGCGCCCGTCAGTGGCGTCCTTCAGCATGACCGCAATTGGCAAATGGTCAAACAGCGTCTCAAGCAGCTCCTGGCTCTCGTGGAGCGCCTGTGAGTTTTGCAGGGACTCGGCCTGTTTGCGTGCGGTGATATTGTCGAAGAAGACGACCAGTTCGTCGTTCGGTAGGGGCAGCGCACGCACGGCGAAGGCGCTGCTGATCACGCGCCCGTCGCCATAGGCTACCTCCTGCGCGAACGGCGTGCCGGTTCGCACCACGTCGGCGTACGCCTGGGGGATGCCCTGCTCGCGCAAACCAGGGAAATTCTCGTCCAGGGTTTTGCCGATTTGCGCGGAGGCTGGCACGCCGGTCAGCGCTTCGACCGCTTGATTGGCTACGACCATCCGCAAGCTGTGGTCGTCAGCCCGATCCTCAAGTCTATAGATATAGGCGCCCAACGTCATCTGCGCGACGAGCGTCTGATAGCGCGCAAGCTCGGCGCGCAGCGCCGCATTCTCTGCGGCGAGGTCGTGGGTGCCGTTCGGTTCGCCCTGCATAAGGCTGTCCTTCATGTTTATGGCCTAGCCGCA
Organism: uncultured Oscillochloris sp.; assembly: GCA_903916565.1. Classification (GTDB taxonomy): domain Bacteria; phylum Chloroflexota; class Chloroflexia; order Chloroflexales; family Chloroflexaceae; genus CAIWXH01. The sequence goes on from CAIWXH010000081.1 coordinate 17,509, forward strand.
TTATAGCAATCTTAGCGCGGTCGTGACGCATGGCGGTTGTAACGTCGCCCGCCCGGTGGCTGAAGCCACGGGCTAGGACACGTCGGCGGAAAGACGCGGCAGGTTTTGTACCACGAAGCGCACGAAGGCCGAACCGCGTGCTGCTGCGCTCGGTGCCTTCCAAGAATCACCGCGCAACCCCATACGAACTTCCAGCAAGCTGTACTAGTACCTGCGAAGCCCGCTTCAGCGGGCTTGCTGAGCCTGCGAAGGCAGGCTTCGCCGATCAAGAGCCGGGGACTTCAGTCCCCCGGCGGGCGACGGTGCAACCGCCGTCGTGGCGGTCTTTATAGCGACGCGGGTCAGCGCCCTTACCGG
>CAIWXH010000082.1 GCA_903916565.1 uncultured Oscillochloris sp.
CGCCCCCTGACCCACATCTTCCCGCCGCTCGGCCCCGACCGGGGCGACGCCTTCTTTGCCCGCACCGCACCCCGCGACGAGACGCCCGCCCGCCAGTACGTCGGCATCGCCGCCCAGGGCCGCAGCCCGAAGGTCATCATGCGGAAAGCCTGGCTGGCGCTGATGGGAGCCGCGCAACGCGCCTATCTCGGCGCGGGCGGTGACGGGAATAAAGCGAACCCGGCAGACCCGTATATGACGGTGCTGGGCTATTTCAACAACCTGCGCGAACTGGGTGGAGCGCGGCGCATTCTGGAAGAGGAAGTGCAGAACACGGTCAAGGGCTACGGGGCGCGCAAGCGGATCGGCGAGGCCCACGGCCTCTTCGCCGACCGCAACCGCTTCAGCGCGGTACTCGAACTGACCTCGCGGGTCTCCACCGACCAGATCGCCGAGGCGCGCCGCCGTCTTGAAGCGCCCTTCCACCAGGTTGGTGACCGCGTAGACTGCGCCTTGGCGACGAATATGATCTCCGTCGGCCTCGACATTCAGCGTCTCGGCCTGATGCTGGTCGTCGGCCAGCCCATGCTCACCGCCGAGTATATCCAGGCCACGAGCCGCGTGGGCCGCGACGACGCCCGACCGGGGCTGGTTGTCACCCTGCTGAACGTCCACAAGCCGCGTGACCGCTCGCACTACGAGCGCTTCCGCCACTATCACGAGACGTTCTACCGCTCAGTCGAGGCGACCAGCGTCACGCCCTTTTCGGCGCGGGCGCTGGATCGCGGCTTCGCCGGGGCCATGGTGGCGCTCGCCCGCCACCACGCGGCGACGCTCAGCCCGGCAGGTGGGGTGGCGCAGCTTGCCCATGTACGGACGGCGCTTGAAGCCTATCTGGTGCGCGTCTTCCAGCAGCGCGTTCGCCAGCAGGAATTCGCCGACCCGAACGAGCGCGCCGAGCGCCTGCGGGCCGTGCAGCACCGCATCGTCGATCTGCTCGACTCCTGGCAGACGGTGGTCAACACGTATGAGCAGGCGGCGGTGGCGGTGCAGTATCAGGCGTATGAGGGGAAGAGCACGGCCAAACCGCTGCTGCGCGACTCCTTGGACAAACAGTTTGAGTCGGAGCATCACCGCAAATTCCGCGCCAGTCGTTCGCTGCGCGATGTGGAGCCGGACGTCAACCTGTTCCTGCGCGATGCGAACAACCAGTCGGTGGAAGAATAGCCGATAGCCGATAGCCGATAGCCGATAGCCGATAGCCGAGAGCCGAGAGCCGAGAGCCGAGAGCCGAGAGCCGAGAGCCGAGAGCCGAGAGCCGTACCACGTCCTATTGCGGAAAATCCGCAATCTGCAATCTATAATCCGCAATCTGCAATCTAAAAGGAACTTCATGCCAAAAGCCCACGGCCAACTCCGACGCGGCCAACTCTTGACCACCTACGGGCCGGGTGCGCTCTTCGACCTGCCGCGCCACGCGGCGATTATCGGCGGGCTGGATGCGTGGCCGAAGCCAAGCGCGCTTGAGGAGATTGTCGAGGCCCGACTCTCGCGCAAGCTACAAGAAATAACCCACGTCGTGTATCCGCGACTCTACGCACCGCCCGCCGCTGACGACGCCCCGGACGCCAAACCCAGCGGCATCACCGTTTACCGTTTCCCCGAATGGTTCGTCGTCCAGGAAGAGATCGCGCCGGGCGATCAGATGCGCTCGCGGCGTCTCGTGCAGCGGATCGCGCTGAGCAAGGGCCGCTTCGAGGGCAAGGCGGTGGTCGCCACCCGCTTCGTGGCC
>CAIWXH010000083.1 GCA_903916565.1 uncultured Oscillochloris sp.
ATCTGTCACTTGAAGCTTGGGTGGCCCTGCGCTAGAATGGCACCACAAACCTTATGTTGAGGAATGGGGATCGCAAACGGTGCGGGGTTCCGCGCCTGAAGGCAAGCACACTATGAAGCTCAATATGCTCGTCCTGGCTGCGCTGATCGGTGCGACCGCGTATGTTCTCATCCTGCGCCGTCAGCTCCAGTCGGCCCAGATGCGCGGCGATATGTATCACGCCATCTCGACCCGCCTTGATCGCCGCATTGCCGATCTGACCCTAACCACCAAATAGCCATAAGCGGTGCCGCGCCCAGTCCGGGCACCGCGCAACTTAGACAAGGTTCGTGGGTGCTTTCCTGTTTGGGCACGCGCAGCGCTGGCTGAGGCGTTTAGCCTGAAACCTGAACGCTGGCACCTGAACCCTTGGCTTAGGTTCTGCATTATGACGGCTTCCTCTCAGACTATGCGCGGCTCGTTCAGTCAGCCGACTCAGCGGGTCGCGTCAGGAACCATTGCGGTGGCGATCAGGCCCGCCCGGCTTGACGACATCGCTTTGATCCTTGAGCTGCACCGCGAGGCGTTTGCCGATAAGTTCGGCGGTGCCTTTGGGGCGCACGCCACCGACCAGGGTGTCGCGGCCCTGGCGGCCACGTGGCGGCGCCAAGGCGCCCTCGCCCTGCGCGGGATGTTTGTGGCCGAACACGAGGGTCTGGTGATTGGCACGACCACCGTTCGCACCTGGGAGATGACGAGCGCTGATGGGGGCGCCGCCGAGAACGCCTTTCACGCGGAACTGGGCTGCTGGCGGGCGACGCGCTCGCTCTTTGCTCTGTCGCTCCTCGACCATAAGATTGAACACCGCGAGGGCTTTGTCAGCGATGTTGCCGTCTTGGCCCCCTACCGGCGCGGTGGCGTCGCTCGTGCCATGCTCGCCCGCGCCGAGCAAGAGGCGATCCTGCGCGGTAGGCGCTATCTCAGCCTGTACGTCAGCGCCGGCAACGAAGCGGCCCGCAGCCTCTACCAGCGCCTCGGTTTCTACGATGTGCGCGTCCGTCGCTCGTTCCTCGCCTGGCTAATCTTCGGCCAGGGCCACTGGGTCTATATGCGTAAAGATCTGCTCTAAGACCAGGTTGCAGGTGCCTGGTTTCAGGTGTCAGTCCGAACGCCTCAGCAAGCGCTGCGCGTGCCCAAACGAGAAAGCATCCGCGAACTACGTGCGGGAAGGTTTCAGGGAGGGCTTGGCCCTCCCTGAAACGTTTCCAGGGAGAAGACGACGATGTCTGACCAGAACCCATTCCACATCGCCCAGCAACAGTTCGACACCGCCGCCGATCTCCTTGGTCTCCACCCGAACATTCGCGCCGTCCTGCGCGTCCCCCAGCGCGAGCTGACCGTCAACTTCCCGGTAAAGCTGGACGATGGCTCGACCAGGATGTTTACCGGCTACCGGGTGCAGCACAACCTTGCGCGTGGGCCAGTGAAGGGCGGCATCCGCTACCACCCCGACGTGGATCTGGACGAAGTGCGCGCCCTGGCGATGTGGATGACCTGGAAGTGTGCGCTGGTCAACATCCCCTACGGCGGCGCCAAGGGCGGCGTGATCGTTGACCCCAAACAGCTTTCGATGGGCGAGCTTGAGCGACTGACGCGGCGCTTCGCCACCGAGATCAGCGTGCTGCTTGGCCCCGAGCGGGACATTCCGGCACCCGATGTCGGCACCAACGCCCAGGTGATGGCCTGGATTATGGACACGATCTCGATGCACCGGGGCTACACCGTGCCCGCCGTGATCACCGGCAAGCCGATCAACATTGGCGGCTCGCTTGGCCGCGTCGAGGCGACCGGGCGGGGCGTCAGCCTGATGGTGCGCGAGGTCGCCCGGCACCTTGGGCGCGACCTTGCGGGTCTGCGCGTGGTGGTGCAGGGCTTCGGCAACGTGGGCAGCACCGCCGCCGCGCTGCTCGCCCAGATGGGCTGTCAGGTGGTGGGCGTCGCCGACGCCACAAGCGCCTACTCTTGCCCCGCTGGCCTTGACCTTGACGCGCTACGCACCTCCAGCGACCGCCAGACCGTCGGTCTGCTTGAGGGCTATAGCGCCCCTGGGTGCGCGCACATCACTGGCCCCGCGCTGCTTGAGCTTGACTGCGATGTGCTGATTCCCGCCGCCCTTGGCAACCAGATCACCGAGCACAACGCCGGGCGCATCAAGGCTCAGTTCATTGTCGAGGGCGCCAACGGGCCGACCACCCCTGACGCTGATCGCATCCTGGCCGAGCGGGGTGTGCTGGTGGTGCCCGATATTCTCGCCAACGCCGGGGGCGTGATTGTCAGCTACTTCGAGTGGGTGCAGGGGCTGCAAGAGTTTTTCTGGGACGAGCGGGATGTGAACGACAAGCTGGAGCGGATTATCGTCGGGGCGTTCGCGCAGGTCTGGACGCTGGCCCAAGCGCGTCAGGTGCCGCTCCGCATCGCCGCGTACCTGCTGGCGGTGCAGCGCGTGGCCGACGCCAACATCACACGCGGGGTCTACCCGTAGGTGTCGTATAATTTAGGTTAAGACAAGGTTTCAGGGGCTAGGTTTCAGGTTTCAGGGGCTAGGTTTCAGGTTTCAGGGGCTAGGTTTCAGGTTTCAGGCAAAGCCGGAGCGATCTCGCGCAACGCCGCAACACCGCAAGGCGGTGTTCTGGCGAACTGTTCCGAAGGGTCACGCTGAACTGGCCGATTCTGAACCGTGCCTATCATCGTGGCGGCTTCAGCCGCTTGCGGAAAGGGCGGCCCGCAGCGTCGGCATCTGATCGCGGATAGGGGTAGCGCTTGAATCGACTCATTCTGTGGGATGTGGACGGGACTCTGCTGGGCACCGATGGGCTTGCGGCTGAGGCGATGCGGGCGGCAATGCGCGAGGTGGTGGGGCCAGCGGCCCCGATGGCGCGTACGGACTATGCGGGCAAGACCGACTGGCAGATTATTCGCGAGAGCCTGCCGAGCCTCACGGCGGAAGCGGTCGCCGAGCGGCTGCACGAATTTGCGGCGGCCTACCTCAGTCGGATGGAGGCGCAGCGCGAGGCGCTGGTGGCGCGCTCGCGGGTGTTCCCCGGTGTGACGGCGGCCCTTGAGGCGCTTGGCGGCGTGGCCCGTCAGGCGCCGCTGACCGGCAACATCGCCGCCGTGGCGCGGATCAAGCTTGAGTGCGTGGGGCTGCTGCCATTGCTCGACCTGGCGGCTGGGGCTTATGGCGATGACCATCATCATCGGCCTGCGCTGGTGCCCATCGCCGCCGCCCGCGCGGCCCGTCGCTACGGGCGCAGCTTTGTGGGCCAGCAGGTGATTGTGGTCGGCGACACGCCCCACGATATTGCGTGCGGCAAGGCCAACGGCGCCCGCACCGTCGCCGTCGCCACCGGGCCATACAGCCTCGCCGAGCTGCGCGCCCACGGCCCCGATGTGGCGCTGTCTGATCTGACGGATACCGACGCGGTCGTCGCCGCTGTGCTGGGGTAGACGACGGGGGGACAGGGGGACAAGGCGACAGGGGGACAAGGCGACAAAGAGCTAATTCCCCATCCCCGTGTCCCCGTGTCGCCTTGTCGCCCCATCCCCCCATCCCCGTGTCCCATCTTTACTGCGCGGCGCCTGCGCTGCTAATCTGCACCGAGGCGGTCATATTCCAGCGCAGGCGCTCGTCCCAGGTGTTTGGCTTCACGACCACGGTGTAGACGATGTCGCCCTGGCGATTCTTGCCCAGGGGCTTCACCTGCTTGACCGTGCCGGGCAGCTCGAAGCCGGGTAGCGCGTCGAAGGTGACGGTCACTTGATCGCCCTCACGGATCTTCACGATGTTCAGCTCGGTCAGATCCTCGGTGTCAATTTCCCAACTGGTGAAATCGGCCAGCACGATGATGGGCGCGGTGGCGGGCGGCACTTCGCCAACCTTGAGGTTCAGCTCGACCACGGTGCCCGCGATGGGTGCCACCAGGGTCGCCTTCTCAAGCGCCAACTGGGCTTGCTTAAGGCTGACCTCGGCCCCTTTGACGCGGGCCAGCGAGCCAGCGAGCGTGGCCTCGGTCGGGCCAGCCTTAAGCTCGGCCAGCTTCGCCTCGGCGGAACCTACGCCGGCCTGGGCGGCGGCCACGTTGCCCTGGCGCTCGCCGCCGGTGAGTTGCGCGAGGCGGGCCTGGGCGGCAGCGACTTTGGCCCGCGCTGCGGCAATGGCGTCAGCGTCAGCCGGACTAAGCAGCTTGGCGAGGCGGGCCTCGGCGTCGCGCACCTGGGCCTCGGCACCCTGGATGCCCGTCACCTCGGCGTGCTTCGCCTGCTCGACGACCAGTTGGGCCTGGGCCAGCGCCGTCTCACTATCGGCGACGGCGCGCTGGGCGTTGGCCTCGGCGTCTTTGCGGGCCTGGGGCAGATCGCCGGGCAGCTTATCCTGCTCGATATTGTCCCAATAGATGCGGCTGTACTCCGTCTGGGCGTTGCGTAGCGTGTTGGCCGCCTTCTGAACATTCAGCTCGGCGATGCGCTTGGCCTGGGCCAGCGCGTCACGCTGCGTCTGAAGGCCAGCGCGCGCCTGGTCAAGATTGGCCTGAGCCGATTGGCGGTCGGTGTCTTTCGCGCCTGCCTCAAGCTGCGCCAGCGTGGCCTTCGCACTCTCTAGCTCGGCGCGGGCGGCGGTGAGGTCGGCCTGCGTGACGCTGCTTTGGATGGCCTGCGCGCTGCCCTGGGCGCGGGCGACCTCGGCCTGGGCCAACGCGACCTGCTCGGGCGTGGCCCCTTCGCGCAGCTTGTCATAGTCGGCCTGGGCCTGCTGAAGACTCACCTGGGCCTGCTCGACGCTTAGGGCCAGGGCGCGGGTGTCGAGACGGGCCAGGGGCTGACCAGCGGTGACGACGGCACCCTCAACGACGAGCAACTCGGCGACCTTCCCGCCGCTCTCGAAGCTCAGATTGACACTGTTGGCGGGCACGACCTTGGCCTCGGCGATCACCGCAGCGTCAGACGCGACAGCGGGGATGGCGGTGGCGCCGGACTGGGTGCCGGGCTGGGCGGGTGATGGGCCGCAGGCGACCAGCCCGGCGGCGAGGGTAAGGCTCAGGACGGTGCTGATGAAGATCTTCCGCATAGCGAGAGGCTCCTTAGATCACGAAAACAGTCCGTATGGTTGGGGCGCAAGGCGCTTTATTGATTGACCAGTCAATCAAGATTGTACCCCCTCTGTCAAGCGCTGACAATTGCGGGCTGGGCTACGTCAATGTCGCGCTAAATCCCTCTCCCCCCAGCCCCCATGAGTCATCCCGAATTTAATCCGGGCTGATGCAGGCCCGGGGGCGGAGCAACAATCCAAAGGCGACTGAGGGCGGCCCGCAGCCGATAGAGCGGCAGGGCCACCTGCGTATAGCGCTTCCCGGTGCGATGGCCCCAGACACGGAGCAGGTATAGCAATCCTACACAGGTTGTTGAATCCGGGGGACTGAAGTCCCCGGCGCTTGATCGGCGAAGCCTGCCTTCGCAGGCTC
>CAIWXH010000084.1 GCA_903916565.1 uncultured Oscillochloris sp.
GCGAGCCAGAACGCGCCGGATTCGGCGAAGACCGTCAGCCGGTTGCCGTCGTGCCAGCTCCATAGGCCGTCGCGCATGGCGGCGGCGTATTCCTCGACCACCTCCTCCGTATTCCCCACGCGGGCCTGCGTGCCGCCGTCGCGACGGATTGCGGCGGGGGCCAAGTGGATGGTTTCGTCGGCGAGCGCCGTCGTTGAATCAGTGCCGGTCATGGTTGGATCCTTTCCTGGTCGGCCGCAGATCGGCCCCGCGCTCGATGGCGCTGCGGCGGGTGCCCTCGTGCGGCGTGAGATATATCCCCGTGACGCGCAGCGACGAGTGCCCCGCGATGGCCTGCACCTCGGGCAGCTCCACGCCTTGCTCGATCAGCCGCCGGAGCAGGCTGTGCCGAAAGGTGTGCGGCGTCACGCCCGCCAGTTCCTCGGCCAATCGCTCCAGCGCCATCCGCTGGTCGCGGCGTCGTGCGGTGGCCGCGTCGGCGCGGCACTGCTCGGCCTCGCGCTCGGCGAACGCACGCACGAAGAGTTGGACGGTGTGCTGGGTCAGGCCGGGCGTCCAGGGGCGGCCATCGAGATTGGTGCGATGCACCCAGAGCGACTGGGCCGCAGCGGCGCTGGTGCGCGCCGGGATGCCATCGTGAGGGCAGCGCACTTCGGTGAGGTAGCGCCGCAGCAGGGCGTCCAGTCGGGGCAGCAGATGCACCTCGCGCCGTTTGCCGCCCTTGCCGTGGCGCACCGTGTCGGTGCCGCTGCTCAGGTTGAGGTCGGCAATGGTGAGCTGACACAACTCCTCGACGCGCAGGCCGCAGAAGGCCAGGATGGAGAGCATCGCCTCGTCGCGGAGCGCCTGCTCCGGGTCGGCGTGCTGGCGGGCGGCGTGCAAGAGTCGATCCACCGCCGCGTCGGAGATGGAGCGGGGTGCGCGGTCGCCCAGGGGGAGATCACGCATATCACGGGTCGGGTCGGTGCGCAGCACCTGCTGGTCGATGGCCCACTGGCAGAGGCGGCGCAGCGATTGCTTGCGGCGGTTCGCGGTGGCCGGTGCCGCCTCGGTCTGGTCGGCGACGGTCGTGTGGCGCATCCAGGCGTCCACATCGAGCGGCGTCACGTCTTCCAGGCGCAGCGGTCGGCCCCGCGCCGTGGTGTACCAACGTTCCAGCGTGGCGAGGTCGCCGCGCAGCGCCTTGAGGGTGGTTGCCGGGATGGTGCCTGCGGCCAGATGCTCAAGAAAGTCGGTGATGAGCGGGTGCATCGTTCTCTCGGTGCGGGCAGCAGAAAATCTTTCCACTGCACCGCCTTATACGTCTCCCAGATTCACGGTGATTCCTTGCATAGGCCGCACGGTGGCCGCATACCGGCGCAAGTGTGTCATCCCGTGCAGCGCATCGCGGCTGCCCGAGACATTGATTGTGACGCCGCCGACGGACACCGACACGGTGTAGCCGGTCGCGTCCTCGGTTAGCAGCATGGTGCTGCCGACAACCTGCACGGTCATGCACAGCGGCGCGGCGGGGTCGGGGCGCGTGCGCTGGTAGGCGTCGAACACGGCACGCCCGATGCGGAGTTGCGCTACCTGCTCACTGCGACCGGCGCGGTCGGCGAAGCGCACGTAGACGGTCGCAGCCCCAGGCCGCCCCCGTTGAACGCCGCCGGCCCCCCGCAGGCGGCGTTCAACGGGGCGGCGCTGATCACGGCCCAGAGAATCGGCGAGGCGGCGCAGTTCGGCGCTGATCTGATCCAGATCAGCGGCGAGTGCGCGGCACTGGGCGGGCCGCCGGGCCTTTATAAGCAGCCCGCGCAGGGCGTCGCGGGCTGCTTCGTTGGTCGTCATGGATCGCTTCGGTCTGCAATGACGCGCACCAGGATGTCGATGTGCTGCTGCGTGGCCCGATGCTCGCCGGGATATGACTCGGGTATCCCTGCTGCGCGGAGGGCCCGCGTCTGCCACTCAGCCAGGGCCGCATCCAGATCGTGATTGGATATGATCGTCGGGTCGCGCATCTGCCGATCGTACCATTCCATCGTCGACTCGCCCGAGCGCGTCGTCGGGCCGTCCTCGTCCCAGTGCTTCACCACGGCTGGGCCTCCAGTTCAGCAATACGAGCGAGACTCTCGACCTCACTAAAATCACGGCCCTTCCACGTCCGACTGGCCTCCCGCTGCTGCTGCGCCCCAACGCCGAACCAGTGCAACTCATAGGCGGCGTCCGCGTTGGCCGTGGCCTCGCGCCACCATGCCTCGGCATGGGCCTCGGCGGGGATAGCGATCCGTACCTTCGCCAAGGGGCGGCGGCAATCCTCGTAGACGACGCTGCCCTCGGGGAGGGCGGGCATGGCGGCGGGCACGACCCGCACCAACCCATCCCGGTGGCCGGTCTTCGGCGCAGGCCGGGTTGGCCTGTGGTCGATCCCGAAATAGACCACCAGCCCGACACCCTGCCCCGCCGACACGCGGGCAGCCTGGGCGGCAGCGTCCATCGACTGCTCATGGGCGTGGCACGCCGGATGGGCGTAGCCGATGGCGTTGCTCGCGCCGAACATGCCGTAGATCGCGGCGTCGCCCGTGGCGAGCGACTGGCGGCAGATCAGACAGAAGATTTTCTTGGGCGTACCGATGCGCGCCCCGTCGAAGTAGGCGACGCGATGCATCAGGCCATCAATGGCGATGCCCGAATTAGATGGGCAGTGGCATCCCTGCCGCCACTCCTCGAATTGCCCGCCCCGACCTCGCCAATACACGAACTGCGTGGCACACATCGGACACACCGGCGCGGCGTACAATCCGGCGTCGGGCACGACACGCTCCTGAAACGGAATCATAAAATCTCCCCTTCCCATTCCGGGCTTGCGCCCACGATTTCGCCCGCGTAGGTTCGCCATTCCGTCGCCAGCGCGGCCTCGAATAGGATGGCGGCCTTCGTCTCGATGCTGACCTCGGCGGCCAAGGCCAGCGTGCGGAGCTGACTACGCATGTCTGCATCAAGTGTAATGCTCACCCCACCCAACGGGCGTCCGACTGGCGTGCGCGGCGTGGCCTGCCAGCGGGCCAACTCCGCCTCCTCGATGGCCCACGCATGCCCGCCGCGCCGCACGGCGGCAAGGTGCCCCCCCTTGATCTCAGCCAAGATCAGCGCTTGGCTGACCCCGGTGCGGCGGGCCGCGTCCGTGGCTGTGAGTGCCATGCCTACACCTCCTCATGGAAAAAGGCGTCGGCCCAGGCGAACGGCACGCCTGCGTCAGCCGCCGCCGCTGCGTCCTCGTTGCGGTCGCCGACGTACACGACGCCCGCTGCCGCAGCGGCAGGATGCGCCACCATTGCCTCGCGCAGCATCGCCCCGGATGGTTTGCGGCGCTCGTGCCCCGTCTGATAGCGGGGGTTGGGGCTACGCGGATCGGCGTAGCACACAGCGACGAACGTGTCGGAGGGCAGCCCCAGCGCCACGAGGGCGCAGGCCAGCTTCGCTTCGACTTCGGCCTCGCTGGAGTAGCCGAAGGCGACACCACCTTGGTTTGTCGCCAAGCCGATGGTGTGGCCCTCGGCGCGGAGCCGCGCCAGCAGCTCCACGCGACCCTGCATGACTGCGACTCGCGCAAAGGGCTGTCGAGGCTGCACATAGCCTTCAATCAGCGTGTCGTCCAGATCCGCGATTACCAGCATTGGGTACCCCCTTTGCTTCGCACGTCCTATACTCAGAATTATAGCGTATATTCTGAGCTTGTCAAGCGATAGTGCGAGAACAGATCCATCGTCTCGACGTGCAGGTCGGGCGGGTGTCAGACGGCGAGATGGGGGGTGCGGAGCCGCAAGGTGTGGGCGAGGATTTGGGCGCGTGCGACGAAATTGATCAGGCGCATGGAAGCCCTCGTTCTTATCCGATAGACTATACGGCACCATAGGGCGTGCTTTGGGTATCATATCCGATACGGATAGGGGGTGTCAAGAGGCAAACGGATAGGATAATGGTGATTATCCGATAGGAAGAGGGGAAGGCGTGATTTCCTTCTCGCGCTTCAACGACTGGTCGAGAGTCTCTCGGCTCATCCACTCAAACGTGCGGGCAAACGCCGCCTGTTGTTCGCCCGCCCCGCTTCGCCGCCGCACCTCGGTTGCCTGTTCGACACGGGCGTACGTATGTACGACCACCGTAGGTGTCGCGCTCCTTGGTTCGGGCGATGCCCGAGCGTTGGCGTTCCTTGATCAAAGTTCGCTTGAGCGCGGCGGTCGAACGTGCGAAGGTCGCCAATGCGGGCGTGCGCCTGACGCGACCGGCCCGAGGATGACGATGGGACGGAGCGCGGCGAGGAGTGGCGGCGCGGCACGTTGGTGCGAGCGGGCGGTTTTTCCGCAGGTCGGAGACTAACGCTCCTCCGCCGTGTTGGTCGAGGTTCACCTTGGCTCTGGCACCCACCTACGCACGTTGCGTAGCATGGTTTTTGTGGCAACAGGACGGACTAAATTGACCAGATATTCTATCGTCAGAAATCTGATGGATGAGTCGGTGTGGATAGGGTACAATCGGGCGGTCGGGTCAGCATTCAGTTTTGAGGATAGCGCGTATGACGTCAGCACTCCCGCCAGACCTCGATCCTACCCTCAACGTGAAGCCTTTGGCTGAGCTGCAGCAACACTGTGAGTCCCAGATCACCGCGTTTCAGCGCTCACGCGATGGCCGACAGGATAGTAGTAGCTGTGAGGAAATCCTGCGTCGCGCTGCGGCAGGCGATGGCGATGCGTTTGCGCTGCTCTGGGCGATCACGATCCCGTTTGTGCGCCAAAACTGTCCGCCACAATGTCGCGACTCGCTTGATGATCTCCAGCAGGAAGTGGCAATCCGGCTGATGAAGAAATTTCGTCATCCCATTGCACCGTACCGCGCAGGCTCATTTGCGGAGTACCGCATCTATGTGAACGTAACGATCCGAAGTGTGTGCAGTAATGCCCAGCGCTCACCGTATGCCGCACCGGTTTCTTTGGAAGCGCGTCGGGATATTCACGCCACCCCGATGACCCAAGAGGTGCTACGTCACGTTTTTTACAACCGCTGTGAGGCGCTGCTGCCCGATGCCTTGCATCGCGAGGCGTTTCGCCATCGGTTTGTGCGTATGGAAGAGATCGCGGACATCGTCGTTGCCCTTCGCGTGCGTTTTCCAGACATCACGACAAAACATGTGTACCGGATCATCGAGCGTTGTATGGATTTGCTCAAGGCACACCCAGAGGTTCGTGAGATGCTTGAGTCTGCGGGGGGAAACGAGTAGGCAGGATGGTTTATCCTCTGTCACGTCACTCGCTCGGCGGATACCGCTGGGGAGTTGCATGAAATGGAAGGTAGGCGCTCGATGAATCTCCACCATGTCGAACCCGGCGACTTGCTCGCCTATCTCGATACGGTTGATCTGCCGCATGTGGACCATGCCTTGCAGGAGTCAGCGGATCTCCGCCAGCGCCTCGCGTCGTTACGCCAGACGGATCGTGCGCTGCGAACCATTGTGGGCGGGCTTCCCATCCCTGACCCGCAGGATTTGGTGGATGTAGCCACCGGCCAGGCGACTCCCGCGCAGCAGATCCGTGTTGCGGCGTACGTGCGGGCCAACCCGGTGGGCCGGGATGATCTGGCCGAATTGGTGTCGGCTCCGCCCAAGCCAAGCCGTCTGCGGCTCCCTCGCTTTGCGGCACTTCCCCTGGCTGCGGCGTTGGGCACGCGCTCCGGTGCGCGAACGACGACCGAGCAAGCCTTCTATGCCAGTGAACTTGCGGTGCAGGTGGTGGTGCGCATTGTCCCTCCATCCGGCGATCTCTGGCAGCTTGCGGGCTATGTGACCCGCAATGATCAGCCAGCATCCCAGGTGCGTGTGACTCTGCGGGCTGCGGATGCGCGTCCGCGCCCTCGGCGTACGGATGCAGATGGATTCTTCACCTTTACCCGCCTGCGGGCCGGCGTCTACCATCTCCAGGCCCAGTTTGAGCAAGGCGTCATCCTCGTACCTGCCATTACCCTCACCTATGCTTGATGACACGCTGCGTCAGCTTTTGGCCGCTGAGACCGCGCCAATGGTGATGGTGCAGCGCCTGTCCACCGCCGACGGTACCCGGTGTGAACTGCTGCTTCAGCTCCGTGATGCTATTCTCGAATTGCTCAATGGCGACGACCGCGCAGCCACGGAACGCGCCGTGGCCTGTGCGTGGGCGCTGGCACCCCAAACCGCGCCACCTGAGGCGTTGGCGTTGGCCCACTGGTGCAACGGGCTCGTACTGCTTAACCGTGCCACCGTGGCGGCGCTGGCCCATCTTGATGCGGCGTATGCCTTCTACCTCGCGCACGAGCGCCGACCCGAACAGGGTCGCTTGTTGATCGGGCGGGCCGGTCTGCTTGGTCAGTTGGGTCGTCTGGAAGAGGCCGAGGCGGCCATTACGCTGGCGGCGGACTATTTGGCCCCTGATGACCAGAACCGGCTGCCGGTGCTATGCGTCAACCGCTCGGACATTGAGGGACGACTGGGCCGCTATGCCGCGATGCAGGCGACCGCACGCACGGCGGAAGCCCTGGCTATTCAGTACGCCCAGCCCGCCAATCAGGCCAAGGCGCTGATTAACCAAGCCTTCGCAGCGCTCTTTCTGGGTGAATTTACGCAGGCAGAGACGGCGCTGCATCAGGCGCTGGTGGTCGCGCAGGCGTGTGCCTCACCCGAACTGTGCGCGCGGGTGCTGGTGAACCAAGCTCGGCTCGCCACCTACCGGGGCGAGTTGTTCGCGGCGCTGCGGCTGTTGGCGCAGGCGCGGGTCGCGTTCGCCGCCGCGCAGATTGACGTGGATCAGGCCACGGTCGCCATTGAGGAGGCAAGCCTCTACGAGCGGCTGCACCTGCCCCACGAGGCCCGCGCTGCCGCGCTTGCTGCGGCGGCCACGTTTGCCCAGGCGGGCCTCGTGCAAGAGTGTATTGAGGCGACCCTGAGCGCAGCCCGCTTGGCGCTGAACCTCGACCAACTGACCCTGGCGCACCATGACCTTGATCGGGCGCAGGCGCTTGCCGCCCACGCCCCGCCCCCACTGGTACTCCAAGAACTCTTGGTGGGCTACGCCGCCCACCCCCGGTTCCAGCGCACCTCCGAAGCCCGACAGTCAGCGCTTCAGCAGGTGACTCAGGCCACGGCACGCTTGGCGGCGGCTGGCCTTGTCGCCGAGCAGCTTGAATTGTCGCTGCTTGCGGCGGATCTGTGTGCCGCGCTGCGCCAGACGGCTGCAGCCGACCAGTATCGGCAGATCGCTGAACGTGCCCATACGCACGGTCTGGCGGGCGTTGAGCAACGTGCCCTCGTTGGCCTCGCGGGCACCCTGCGCCCGAAGGCCGCATGCGTGCCGCTTGAACACGCCGTTCGACTTGCCGCTGAGGCCCGCCGCACGATGCCAGTTGAAGAATTGAAGGCCAGTTATCTGAGCGGAATCGCACCGCTCTACGCCAAGCTGATCACGACCTATCTCAAAGCAGGTCGCCCCGAAGATGCCTTCCGCGTCGTATTGGAGGCCAAGGGCGGCATCTGGGCCGAGCTTGCGGTGTCCGCAACCCACGCCGACGCCGGATCATCATTGCGCGATCCGGCCTGGCTGCGTGCGAAGACCGAGTTGCACTATTGGCGCGAACAGGCGCATCCAGACAATGAACCGGCGTACCAGACGATCTGTGTGGAACGCCTTCAGCAAGCCGAAGCTGCCGTGACTCGGCTGGCCCGTCAGCAGACTCGGGTTCGTCCCGCGCAGCCATCCCCTGACCTGACGGCCATCCAGCGCGTGCTCCCTCCCGCAAGTGTGGCGGTTGAGTATCTGGTTGCGGCGACCCACATTTATGCATGTCTGATTACGGCAGACGGCCCGCCGCGCTGGGTTGCCCTTGGCCCGTTCGCGCCGGTTGTGGAGCGACTGAACAAGCTGGCGCTTCAACGGAGCGCCATCGAGCGGAGCGCCACACTAGCGCAGCAGCGCCGGATCGCCAACGCCCAGCTTCCGGCGTGCCAACGCTGGCTTACCGAGCTTGCGACGCTCCTGATTGCGCCGCTTGAGGCTGCATGGACAACACCCGCAACCCGGCTGATCATTGCGCCGGATGGTTTGCTGTTTGGCATACCCTGGGCCGCACTCATCGCCGGGGATGCCCCCGATGCGCCGTATCTTGATCAGCGCTACGATCTGGTGCTGCTGCCCTCGCTGGTATTGCTGGCCCTGCCGCAGCCCGCCGTCGCATCCGGCCCGCCGTTGGCGCTTGGGTACGCAGGGCAGCCGCCGCTGCTCCAGGTGCCCGCCGAGCTGGACGCGATCCAGCGCCAGTTTCCCGCCACGAAATGTAGCAACCCGGCGCAGCTCGGCGACCTTCAATGGGATGTGCCACCACACATTTTGCACTTTGCTATGCACGGGCAGGTCAACCCGCAGGCACCGCTGCTCTCGCAGTTGCTGCTGGCTGACGGCCCGCTGCTCCTGGCTGATGTCCTCAACCTGTCGCTGCACGGCACGGCGCTGGTCACACTGAGCGCCTGCGACACGGCCACCACCCCCGAGCGGGGCGGGGTGGCGCTCGCGCTCGCTGGTGCATTCCTCACCGCAGGCGCGCAGGCAGTGCTTGCGAGCCTGTGGCCGGTTCAAGATGATGCGACCTGCCTAATGATGGAAGCATTCTACGCGGCGTTCGCAGCAGGGCAGAGTATCCCAGCGGCGCTACGCCACGCGCGGGCACAGACGCGAGCCGCTGGCTACCTTCACCCGTACTACTGGGCCGCCTTCCAGCCGCTGCTGCGTGGATAAAGCAGCAAGCCGCAGGGAAAAGGCTCCTGTGCTGGGTTTACGCCTGTCGTGGAACCCCAAGAACACAGCGAGGCGCCCGGTGGTACTGGTAAGGGATGACCGCTACGATGCAAGGGAATAATCCGGCGTATGTTCTAGCATAAAGGACTTCTTATGTTCAAGCCGCAGCACCATCAGTGCAGCCAACGTACCTCGCCACAGTCCTTTCTCCGCATGTTCGCGTGCGCGAAGCCGATCATGGTACTGACGACTTTTTTGCTGATACTCCCTACGCTGCTCCTGGCCCTTGGGGGCGGCCATGCGGCAGCCGCGAGCGTAACGCAGGTCAATCAGGTCGCCAAGCTGATCAGTAGTGATGCCGTAGCCTATGATTTCTTTGGGGTTGCGGTGGCTATTGATGGCGACACACTCTTGGTTGGTGCAAATGGCGATGATGATCATGGAAGTGCGAGCGGTGCCGCCTACGTTTTCGTACGCAGCAATGGGGTGTGGGTGCAGCAGGCCAAGCTCACGCCGAATGATGGGGCCGTGGATGATGAGTTTGGCCGCTATGTGGCGCTCGCTGGCAATACCGCGCTGATCGGCTCGCATTGGCATGATGCACGCGGTGCCAACAGTGGGGCCGCCTATGTGTTCGTTCGGAATGGCACTAGCTGGACGCAACAAGCCAAACTTACGGCCAGTGATGCCGCTGTCGGTGATGAATTTGGCTGGGGTCTCGCCATCGAAGGCGACCTAGCCCTTGTCGGTGCGCCCTATAACGATGCACTCGGCACGGATAGCGGTGCGCTGTACGCCTTTGTCCGAAGCGGAACCACTTGGACCCAACAGGCGAAGCTTACCGCGAGTGATGGCGATGCGGATGATCGGTTTGGTTGGTTCCTAGCACTCAATAGCGGCACGGCGGTGGTTGGTGCCCTAGCTGATGAAGCGAAGGGCTTTGCGAGTGGCTCCGCATATGTTTTCACCTATAACGGCAGTAGCTGGAGCCAGCAAGCTAAGCTTACGGCCAGTGATGGGGCGGGCAATGATCAGTTTGGGGCGGCGGTGGCGGTACACCGTGATACCGCAATCATCAGTGCAATTGAAAATGATGCGTTTGGTACGAATAGTGGCGCAGCGTACGTCTTTGTGCGGAATGGAACGAGTTGGACGCAACAGGCGAAGCTGAATGCCACTGATGCTGCGGCTGGCGATAAGTTTGGCGGTTGGGGCGTTGCAATCCAATATGATGTCGCCGTGGTTGGATCTGCGTTTAGTGATAGTAGCGCTGTTGATACCGGGGCGCTGTATGTCTTTGCGCGGAATGGCACCAATTGGTCGCAGCAAAGCAAAGTTGTCGCCAGTGATTCTGGGATGGGTGACCTGTTTGGTTGGTCGGTCGCGCTTTCTGGTAACCGTGTCGTTACCGGGGGGCATGCGAATGATGATAGCGGCGTAGACAGTGGGTCGGCTTACGTCTTCGATACGACCATGCTAGCCGCCATCTCAGGCACCGTCAGCGACAGCAACGGCACTGGTGTGGCGGGCGTCACGATTTCGACCAGTGGAGGAAGCACTACCACCGGCAGCAACGGGGCCTATACGCTCAGTGGGTTGGCAACGGGGAGCTACACCCTCACCCCCGCGAAGACGAGTTGCACGTTCACGCCCGCCTCGCGCGTGGTCACGGTGCCGCCTGATGGCAGCAACCAGACCTTTAGCGCTACCTGTACGGCACCAACCTATGCGATTGCTGGCACCGTCAGCGACAGCAACGGCACGGGCGTCGCGGGCGTCACGATTTCGACCAGTGGAGGGAGTACCACCACC